>BQIY01000436.1 GCA_021604265.1 Nitrospirales bacterium | reverse complement strand
CTTACCAGCATGGCATAAACTTCATTCAGGATCTCTGGCCTGTTCTCTTGGAATTTATGCCTGATCAGTCAATTCACACAGTCTAAGAGGAAGAATGGTGGTCTGGACGATCCCGTGTTTCCTAAGTGGTGGGGCGGCTTTATTTTTGGCCGCCCTTCTTATTTTTCGGCGAAAGAGGGGCCGTGTGTTTCTTGCCCTGTTTTCGATGGCGTCTGTCACGGTTTGGATTCAATTCGCCAATGGGTTTTCCCTGCTGTTTGACCGTCAGTTTGTATTTTGGAGACAACTCTCTCTTGTGGGAGAGGTTCTGTGGCCGGTAACTATGTACCTCGTGGCTTTGTCATTTACCAGACATCTGTCTCTTCCCTTTCAACAGATTATGGTGTGGCGATTTCGTGCGTTGCTTGCCATTGGGGTTGGGTTAAGCCTGTTTGTGATTGGTTTTCCGCATTTGGTGATTACGGCAGGAGTTGAACAAGAAGCTCTGGTCTTTCAACGACCATGGGGTCGGCTGATTTGGGGGTATATTTTAGTCGGGCTCATTCTCGCGTTATCTGAATTAGAGCATATTCTTCGTGTGTCGCGCGATCCTCTTCGGTATCAAATCAAATTCGTCATTATTGGGGTTGGAGGTATGGCGGCGATTGCGATTGTTCAGGCAAGCCAAATGCTGTTATTTGCTGTCTGGCAACAGGAGTATATGTGGATGGCCGCTATTGCGGTGTTGTTATCGATTGGATTAATTGCATACGGATTGAGTCGTTGGGGACCAGAAGACTTGAGCCAAAAACTCTTTGTGTCTCCTCATGTCCTGTATACCTCATTTACCTTTCTCCTTGTGGGTGTCTATCTCGTCGGTGTTGGGCTGTTAGTGACCGTGGTGAGGCAAACTGATTGGACCATGAGTGCGGCGCTGGGCATGCTCTTGCTCTTTGTCGCTGGCGTGGTGTTAGTCATTGGCATGTTTTCTCGGCAAGCACAAGCCGAGCTCCAATTATTTGTGGCGAAACATTTTTATCGATCAAAATATGACTATCGAAGTCAATGGCTTGAATTAACCGAATCATTCAGTTCGTGTCGGTCAGTAGAAGAAATTTTAGACCAATTTTTAAATATTTTGAGCCGGACGTTCGGCGCTCCTAAAGTCACGATTTGGATAAAGTTTCAAGCGGATAATCGATTTCATCAAGTACGGTCTGTGACGACTGGTCCGTCGAATGCTTCCATTGCTATCACCCATCCGCTGATTGATGAGCTAGGGCAGCAGGGCGTTCCAAGGGTATTGTATTCAAGCACAACTGTACAGAACGATCAGATAAAAATTTTTATGGAAGACACCAGAGCGGTTGTCTGTGTGCCATTACAGTCGACTGCTGAGGATCTCATTGGATTTGTCACCTTAAGTGAAGAATTACATGGCCGAACATATGGGAGAGACGACCTCGATCTCCTTCGAGCGATGGGACATCATGTTGCCATGCTGCTCACGCAAGCGAAGTTAATGGATGAGCAACGAGCGTCGGCAGAGTGGGAGGCGGTTCACAAATTTTCTGCCTTTTATTTGCATGATTTAAAAAATCTGGCGTCAGGGCTTTCGTTAGTCTCCCAAAATGCCGAAATGTATGGGCATGATCAGGAATTCCAGGCTTCAGCTATGCGGACCATTGGGAAGACGGTTCAGCGGATGATGGCGCTGATTGAAAAACTTTCAATTCAAGTCAAAGCTCCGAAGCACGAAACCGCCGCGTTGTTTGAAGTCATGAATGTGAACGAGATCGTTTCGGAAGTTGTGGAAACGTTGGAAGGCGTGTCCTGTAAGCCTCAATTATTCCCTGGAGCAGACCTTCCTGATGTCTCGCTCATTCCTGATGAGTTTAAACACGTCATTTTGAATGTCCTGATGAATGCCCAGCAAGCGCTTCATGCCGAGGGAATGATTGAAATTGAAACGAAACGAGAGGGCCAGAACGTCTTAGTGATTGTCAAAGATAATGGCCGGGGAATTCCTGAGGTGCAGCTTCAGACGCTTTTTCAGCCATTTCGAACTACCAAAAAAAAAGGCTTGGGAATTGGGTTGTATCAATGCCGACAAATTGTTCAAGATCATGGGGGAATCATGAGAATTGATAGCCAAGAAGGGCATGGCACGAAGGTCTCAATTCTCTTGCCGCAGGTCTGCCGTCCTGTTGCAAAGGTCAATGCTTAGACAAGTTCGGAGTCATGATGTGAGTACTGAAAGGATGTGATGGAAGAGGTTCTGAAGAATCAAAGGCAGGAAGAGCGCCGTGCTCTCCCATCTCTTTTGGTTGTTGATGACAACCTGGAGCTTCGTGAGCAGATGAAGTGGGGGGTGAAGCAGGCGTATCAGGTGTTTGAAGCCGGGGGAAAACATGATGCCATTGAGATGATGAAAAAGGAGCAGATTGACTTGGTGACCTTGGACCTTGGCTTGCCGCCTGATCCTGATGGCGTCTCAGAAGGGTTTCTGGCATTAGAAGAGTTTCTTGCAATCAATCCTTCGATGAAAGTCATTGTGATTACCGGAAACCATGATCGCGCCAATGCACTCAAGGCGATCCAGCTTGGCGCGTATGACTTTATGGAAAAGCCAGTCGACCTGGAGGTCTTGAAGGTTATTCTTCAGCGTGGCAGTTATCTCGCACAGGTAGAAGTGGAAAATCGTACTCTTCTTGAGCGTGAGAGCAGCCGAAGTTTTCATGAAATTATCGGTTCAAGTCCGAGCATGGAAAAAGTGTTTGACACGATTCGACGTGTAGCCACATCCGATGTCTCGGTCTTAGTCGTCGGGGAAAGCGGAACAGGAAAGGAACTGGTCGCGCGTGCGATTCATCACCAAAGTGAGCGACGAGATGGTTCTTTTGTGGCCATTAACTGTGGCGCAATTCCAGAAACATTATTGGAAAGTGAATTGTTTGGACATGAGAAGGGGTCATTTACTGGCGCACATCTTCAGCGGAAGGGTCGGGTTGAATTGGCACAGGGCGGAACCCTCTTTCTCGATGAAATTGGCGAGTTATCGACCGCTTTACAAGTCAAGTTGCTCCGTGTTCTTCAAGAACGCTGTATCGAACGAGTCGGCGGACGTGTGGAAATTCCTGTGGATGCCCGTGTCATCGCCGCGACTAATTTAGACCTTCAAGAAGCGATGAAAGATGGACGTTTTCGTGAAGACTTATATTGGAG
>BQIY01000435.1 GCA_021604265.1 Nitrospirales bacterium | reverse complement strand
AGCAACCATTAATGCCGACATCAAAAAACTGGCGTATTCTCAGGTGAGGAGTTCGGCTATCCGGATTCAAATCTCGCCGGACAATCGTGTCTCCAAAAGTGTCACCCACTATGTGATGTTCGTTGAAATGGATGATAAACGATTTTTCCTGGAGCGGTTCCTGACCGATAATCCTGAGAGCCGGGTGATCGTGTTTGTCCGGACACGGGTACGCGCTGAACGGGTCGCCAAGGCGATGGGTCGTGTCGGGATAGCCACCCTGACGATTCATGGGGAAAAGGATCAGCGTGACCGGGCTTCGGTGATGAACGCATTTAAAGCAGGGGGCTGTCAGGTTTTAATCGCCACAGATGTCAGCGCACGCGGTATCGACATTCCGGACGTGCATTATGTGCTGAACTATGACTTGCCGGATAAGGCAGAAAACTATGTGCATCGTGTCGGAAGAACCGGGCGGGGCGTCAAAAAGGGAATTGCGATTTCGTTCTGCAGCAAAGAAGAACGATTACGACTCAAGGAAATTCAGGGGTTTTTAGATCAAGAAATCGATGTTATCAAAATCACGAAAAAGGATTATGCCTTTACGGTGACACGTCCCAGCGGGGAGCCAACCTTGGAAGAGTTGCTCAAAGAAATAGAGGAGGAAGAGGAGGCGAAAAGGAAAAGAATGAAAAAAATGAAACCGCAAAAGAGGAAAAAAAAGACCTAAAGGCTCGCGAAAGAATACGAATCAATCGCAAATTTGCTGGACTGAGAATTCACTTTCCGCTCAGGTGGACTTGAAATAAAGTACCAACCCTCAACCAACCCTCCTCAACACAACGTTGGCTGCTCGCACCCATTGTTTCTACCGCCGGGTTTCGGCCCGACAGCCGAGGTCCTTTTGTTTCGGCAAAAGGACCCAAAACCATTGACGCCCAGTTCGGCCTCTTTAGATTAAGCGGACGCAGGGAACAGGAGGGCGGGCCAACTCGCCAGGCTCAAACAAGGCCCGCCAATGCTTGGAGAGCGTCCGCCAATAAGGCCGAACAGCAGGCGTCGGTTCAAAGAAGCTCTTTGAGGTCAGGGCTGGCAATTGCACAATCCACTTTCAATTTATAGTAAATACATCACCGCATAAAAATACTCTGTCGTTTTAAAAGACCTATTCCCAAACTCTCTAACCCTCTTCATCGCCTTTTAATTCTCGGATCATTTGATGGACGTTCCCACATGCTGCACCGAATTTGGTCGCCACGAAAAAAAGATCTGCATCATGAGTTATAAGGCTTAAGCCATTCTTCGCGGCCGTTTCAGCGATCAAAGAGTCCTGAATGTTGTTCCGTTTGTTTTTGTTCCGTTTATCTAGCTCTTCTTTTATTTTCAAACAAAGATCGTTCTCTTTGTCTCCCAGCTTGGCTTCACCAAGCTGAGAGACGCCCAAGAAAAAGGAGTCAGTTGGAATCTGATGGCGTTCAACAATCGACTTGAACACAGCAAGAAGTTCTTGGCGTCTTGGAATATTTGAAGTAGCTGTTAGCTCGTCTAGCTGGATATGTGTGGCATAGAAGATCGCCCTAGCACGAAACTCACAAATTTCAATTTTTCCATCCAGAATGCAATTAAAGACATTGGTATCGAACATATAACTTTGCATATTTTTGCCTCATTGAGAATCCATGTGGACTGGGCTGGGATAGACCAATGGATTCTTGATTAATAGCTGAAATAAATCAAGGTGCGGGAACCCGCTATTAGTTGAAGTGTTTCAGCCAGAAAATTCCAGTTGAACATTCTCCTTGTCCTTCCGGCCCGACGCCTCCCGATCGGCCCATGTGCTGCCGCTACTGGTGGGCCTTGTTTGAGCCTGGCGAGTTGGTCCGCCCTCCAATAGTTTGCAGCAGACACATCCAAATAATGCCGGACGGGGCGTCAATGGTTTTGACCACTTTTGCCGAAACAAAAGTGGTTCGGCTGCCGGGCCGACCCCCGGCAAGAAAATTCATTTAACCATACAACCTTTTTTAGGGACATAAAGACTATGAATCTGCAACCGACGCCTCATTTAGCCAAAGTTCCACCAAGAGGCAAGACTCTCAACAAATAATTCGGCACAAATTTTTCAACTTCTGCATTCAAGAACAACTCCCGCCACCGTTACCGTATTATGCCATTCACGAAACAGAAATCGACAAAACTAAATCCGGTTACATTTTCCTCCTCCTAACTCCTCGGTACGAAACTCTCACCAACAGACTTAACCCCAGAACTTGGGGGTAGTGATCTTGAAGTTCTGTGACGGTCGCCCATAAGAGAATAGGTATCTGATTCGATACGACCTGTATCGTCATTGATACGCGCAACGCATGTGGAGTTAAGAGCAGCAGTATCAGCAAGGATGTGAAGTCTGATGCCAGTAGGAGCTATCAATCAGATACCGGAAGGGTCTCTCTCGCACAGCCGTTTTGAGGGGAATGGGTTTTGCTTATCCGAGCAACACAGAGGATGTTGAGGAATAAGGAAATGAGCGGAATGTACGCAATGGATAAGTAAGGTAAGAAAGGGATCGCGCTATGAGAATGTCACGCGAAATTTTCATGTTAATACTCTGCGGAATGTTCATCACGGTGGGTTTCTGTGGGACAGTGGACGTTCGGGCTCAGTTGACCGGTTCAGAAAAACTGGTGCCGATAGTATGGAATAACGGCAAGGTCTATTTCTTCCAGGGAAGTGAGTATGCCCGATACGACATCGCCCAGGATATGGCGGACAATGACGATGGCAATGGCAATCCCTATCCTCGCCCTATCCGGAATATCTGGCCTGGACTTTTTCAATCGAACATGGACGCGGCAGTCTTCTGGCCCGCGCCGCCTCCCGGAGGTGCAGAAATCAAGACGGTCGCCTACTTCTTCAAAGGCAATCAGTTCATGAGGTATGACGTTGATGCTGATCGGGCTGATGCGGCGGATGGCGCCGGCCGGGCCTACCCTCAGCCGATCTCGTTGAAGTGGCCTGGGATCTGGACAGATCGGGTGGATGCCGTGGTGGTTTGGCCTGTTCCGAGAAACGGCAGGACCGTTGCGTACTTTTTTCGGGATGATCAGTACATCCGCTTTGATGTGAAGAGGCACCGGGCTGACCCGGGCTACCCGAAGCCCATTGCCGGCAATTGGCCAAATTTCAAGTTTCCAGGCGGAGTCGATGGTGCGGTGGCCTGGCCGAC
>BQIY01000434.1 GCA_021604265.1 Nitrospirales bacterium | reverse complement strand
ATTCCCGCCACGTGGGCTCCCACCTTGGAATTCAAAAGATCGGTAGACGAATTGGCCTGAAGAAATTTCTGCATCGTTCCGGCTCCTTCTTGCACGTGGTGTCATCATGCTTACGATGACGGCACGTAAAAATTCAGTGGGTTCATGGCGTGATAGCTGACGTTGGAATGTTTCCCGGCATCGGGGTCGACAAAGCCCTGCGCGTAGCCCGTTTCGTGTCGAATGCTGAATGTTTGAGGTCTCGGCTCCCTGTTATGCCGGTGTACGAGGTTCATGTAATGGTGTTTGCCATTCTCGATCCTGAGAATCTCATCATCAGTTTCATACGCCACCTTCGGTGGATAGGCGCGACAGGCATCGATGGCGGTATTAAAAATTCGATGAAGATGCAAGAAGGTATTGAGCGCTTGATTCACGAGCGGACGGAGACTTGCCGGCTGTTGCTCGACGAAGGCTGGCCGTGAGATTCCGCGTGGATGTGACTTTGTGAAAATAATGCCATGTTGTGAATCAAAGGCAATCGCTCCGTCGGACACGTGGTCATTGGTGAGATCCTTCAACCTGATATAGTGTGCATAGTTTTTCTGTCTCGCTTCATCAGGATCTTGCGGAATGTATTGACCTGGGACTCTTCTCACAATCAGATCGCGATGGTGCGCTACTTGGATGCGAATGGACATGTTGAGTCCTTGTCCTTTGCACATTGTTGGGCTAAAGGGCTTGGCTGCCAGATGCAGCGAGAGCAAGTGGTCGGCATAACCTGTGCTCGGCATTCCGGATAAGCATCCGAGGCTGACGAACAGAATAGAGAGGATGATTTTGTTCCTTGAACGGGGACGATGGTCAATCAACATGATACGACTCCTCAAGACATGGCGATTCTTGACCGTACGCGAACGGCCATGTGGTGGACGTTCGTTGGACTCTATGTTCTCATTTGACGGTTTTGCGCAGTCCCGACAAAGAGCTCAAAGGCGAACATTCCGTTCTGAATGATCTGGGGCTTACAAGGGAAGAGCGGCGGGTGGTCCGCGAGAGCCTGGAGAGAAATTGAGGCAGAGCACATTCGGGTGCCCATTGTTGAGGAGAAGCGGTGTAATGCACCGGCTAGATTGGTCAAGGTGTATCGCTGGTGTTTGAATGGCCTGGCTGGCCTTACATAGCCAATCGCACCATGATTGGGCATGGCTATCTTGACTGTGATGGGCGGTTGCATGATTGGCCATTGATCCGGCATAGGAAGTGCTGACTGCCAGAAAACAACAACTCAGGGTGATGGCTAGAATTTTTTTGATATGTTGATGGCTCATCGAAACAATCCTATGATGCCAGTCATGAAAGACTTATCATTCTATTTCACATCATGTTTGTGACTCTACCGAGAATGATGATGTCCGTCTACAGATGCTTGCTGAATCTTGCAACAGTTTCTACAAAAAGTTATCGTGTTCCTGTGAGAATTGGTTCCCAATGTTCCTTGCGGTTGTCTTGAACGAGGGAATTCACGGATTCATGAAAAATTCGTAAACTACCCTTTCCGATTTTGGTCGCATCGAGCCGACCCTCTTCGACCCATCGATAAATGGTCCATCGACTGACATTGAGTGCTTGAGCGGCTTCGCCAACGCGTAAGAGTTGCTTTGTCATGATGAATCGTCTCCCTAAATATCTTTGTATACATGTGTGGAATATGGCATTGATGACGAGTCACAGTGAAAGAACGTGTTCTGTTTGTTAGACAGATCAAGCGGTCTTACACCAGAGGCGACTCTCAGGCCGACGTAGCTCAAAGAGACATTCCTGAGCAAGCCACGTCGATTGAAAGACCAATCAATGCGTTAGAGAATTACAAAGAAATGGAGAGAGAAGGGGGACCGCGGGATCGGATGGAGAGTGCATAATCTTGAGATGTGGTGGTAGAGGTGTCTTGGAGAATGGCGACAACAAGGAGATCTGGTTTGGTCTCAGGCGTTGAGGCCAGCTGATCAGTTGAGGAGTAGGACCCGACTTGGCAGGCCCAAATACATAGAGTTGAATGATTGGCTGCGTGTTGAGAATGGTGTGGGGTTTCATTCGGAGGAGCCGCATGGGCAAACAGGCAAAATGATGCGGCTCCCAATAAAAACAGATACAGCGATGAAAGAAGAAGGCCTCCTGACTGAATATATTGCCTATGCGAGGAACGTGTCATCATTCCACCGTACTCTCGACTATGACTATTGTTCTGGTTTGGTGGCGATCGCCATATTGTAAATGCCCTGCTGCCGGACCTGGTCCATGACCTTGATCACCAACCCGTGTTCTATCCGCTCGTCGGCATTAATGACGACGGATGGTTGAGCCTGTTGTTGAATGACGCCTTGCAGCTTGTCACTCAGTTGGTCAAGAGTAATCACTTCTTTATTGAAAAACAAGTCCCCCTGTTCCGTAATCGTTAATGAAACGGGTTCGGTGACATTGTCTGTGGTTGAGCTGGCGGCTGGAAGATTCACCGGCATCCCATGTTGTGTCGTCATCGAGAGGGTGGCAATCATGAAAAACACCAAGAGAAAAAACATGGTGTCGATCATAGGAATGATTTCAATGCGGGCTTTCTTTTTGGCGGCGGCGGGAAGTCTCATGACCGGCTCTGTCGAAGTTCAGCCGCGAGAGCGGACTCGAGATGTGTGGCGTATTGTTCCATACGTTCTGTCATTCGTTCCACGCGGGCCAGAAAGTAATTGTAGGGAATGAGTGTCGTGACAGCAACGAAAATACCTGCGGCGGTACAGATCAAGGCTTCAGCGACCCCTCCGGTCACGGCATGTGGTTGCCCAAGTCCTGATTCAGCCATGAGGCCGAATGAGTCAATCATGCCGACAATGGTTCCGAGCAGTCCGAGCAAGGGGCCGAGTGTGATGATGGTATCAAGGGCGGAGAGTCCGCGTTTCATCTTGGCTAGTTCGGCAAGGCCTGCAGCTTCCATGGCCTTATCCGGCAACTCGCTTCGTTTCATGATTCCCGCTGCCAATATACGTAAGAGAGGTTTGGGTTGTTGTTCGGCAATAGCGAGGGCGTCGGCGAATTTGCCCTCTTCGGCGAGCGTGATGATCCGCTTGGCTTCGGCTTCGTAGCCGAGATGACGGTAATAGAAGAGCCGCTCTAAGATGATGGCCACGCCTAACACGGAGCAGAGTACAATGGGAATCATCATCCATCCGCCGGC
>BQIY01000433.1 GCA_021604265.1 Nitrospirales bacterium | reverse complement strand
TTGTACCCCTTCCTTGAAAATCCTCGGAAGATTGATAGTCTTTCTTAAAGGGGTGGGTCGAAATGCCTCGGAGAACCATTCAAGCTTCATATGAAACAAAACAATGAAAATATATCGCTCTCCGCTCTTTCTCTAACGCTTGTCGGGATACAATTTATCCTTATCGGGTTGATTGCCTATACCGGGCCACTGTGGCCTTCAGACTGGAGCCTTCGAGCCATACTTGCTGGTGGCGGAGTGGTAGGCCTCTGGGCGTTGCTGGTCATGGCCCTGTGTCAGGTGAATGTGTTTCCCGAAGTTTCCAGCCAGGGGAAACTCATTGTCTTCGGTCCTTACCGCTGGATCCGGCACCATTTATACCAGTGTCTTGCTGGTAACCTTGGTTTGAACTCTGGGAAGTCCGCTTCCCTGCCGTATTTTATTGTGGGTGGGATTAGTGATGACCTTATCGGTCAAACTCCGCTACGAAGAGGGTCTTTTGATGAAACGATTTCTTGAAAAGGAAACCTACCGGGGTTAAACCAAGCCCCTCATTCCTTTTGTGTGGTAAAGCCGGTTAGGTGGTGGTTAAAGAACGTGTTAGAGGGGTTAAGGTGACGTGGCGGGATAGGTTCCCGGAGCTTAATAGATGACTTGAAATAAGGGATTAACCCCTCGCAATTAAGCGGGAATAATGGTGGTCTGTATGCATGTCATTACTTTGCTGGAAATACTCGGGGTAAGCCTTTAAGGCATAACAACTTACGGCCAGGATTATTTACCCCGTATTGGCATACTATGCCGATCAGTGTTCTCAATTGGTATAATTTTTCGCGGTTCTGGTCGCTGTCGTGCCCCTGAGATGGGCATCTGCTGTGAATTCGAAACTGCTGGACGTCAGACCTCATAGCGGCGTACTTTGCAGCTCGAAACGCTGGACCTGCCGATACATGGTGCGAAGAGCAGTTACACAATGGAGGTCAGGCCATGAACAAAATTATTGATGACGCTCATTACCACGTTTGGTCCGATGCTCTACATTTGCGGCAGCTCGCAAGGCAAACTCCAGACAAGTGGGATAGATCTACATACGTTCGAGCGGCCCTGGTGATGGCGTGGACAGCGTTTGAGACTGTTCTGGCCGAGGTGCTGAATGCGCAACGGATTGGGGGCAAATTTCGTGAGAACGTCGACGCAGCAGTTCAGGCCAGCGGCCTAGTGCCACTGGATTGGGGCCAAGGAATCTGGCAGTCCGTTGCACATTTGAACGAATGTCGGGTCGATTACGTTCACCGAACAGCGGCTGGTACCGACCTTTTTACTGAAGTAAGCGTTGCCGACGGGGCCCTCCAAACGATCCGCAATGCCCTAACCGATCTTTACCGGAATGCCGCAAAGGCACCACCTGTCTGGATCTCAGATGATTCCGATCGGGGTTGGTCAGGAAGCGGGAAGGATGGATGCTTCGCGTATGGATTTGCTATTCATTCCGGGGTGGACCAGAACGCGCCAGACACTCTGCGAGTTGCATTTGTGGATAAGCGAGGTGAGCACATTCATGCGTATCACCCTCCAGGAGCCGATCCGAAGTCGCTGGCAGCCGAGTTACTTAAAAACCTGCGAGAGCCCGTTTCCACGATCCGAGTTTATCGTGGGGATACAGTTGAGTTGGAATGGATACTTCGGATGCGTGGAGCTCCGTGATCCAAAGACACTGGGGAGCCCGCATCAGCGATTCAAAATCTGGTGATCTCGTTCGACGAAATACAAATCTAGGTGGAATTGTGATTCAAACTGGCGCCCACGGCGAGGAGTTCGGTTCTCGCCCTCTAAAAAGAGCATATGAGGAAGGAAAGATAGATGAATAAATAGGGGCCTTGCTTGATTTTTTCTTGGAAAATTCTGAACGTCATTTGCCATAAAATTCCTGATCAATTCTGTGTTTGTCCCGAAGAGCCTACCTCCTGGGCACAGATCCTTCGCCGTGGACTCAGGATGACAGACTGATTAGGGCCTAACCGAGTCATCGTGTGTCCCTCCATTATCGTGAATGTTCCTACTCTCATTCTCACGGGAATCGGCACCTTTGACCATGCTCACTGGCAAACGCTGTGGGAGTCCGCGAACTCCGCATTTGTGCGTGTGCAATAACGAAATTGGAAGTACCCTGTTTATCATGAATGGACTTGAACAAGCCGTAGCAGAAATCGGGGAGAGTCCTGTGCTTGTGCGTCGGGGTGGGGAAGTCGCTTCGTTAATCTTGGACCGGCGGGCCACATTAATTTGGAAAGCGGTCTTGGGAAGTGGCCTGAAGGTTGGGCCTTTTTATCAAGACCTGAAGGCCTAACAAATGTTGTTAGCCCAATTTTCAATGGGTTGTGGGCGAGTCTGTCGGTCTTCTTATGAGAACAGACCGCTGTGCTTCGATACTTAAATGGCTCAATACACCTGAGCCGGCTTCATGAATGATAGTGATGACAATTAATCTATATAGTCTTCTGTGACTATGGCCCCTCCCTATTACTGACGCCTGCCGTCCGGTCCTTGGGTCGGACGCTCTCATGGACCGGCGGGCTTTGTTTGAGAGTAGCGAGTTAGCCCGCCCTCCTCAGGCTCGCGTCCGTCCCATCTTAATGAGACCGGACGGGGCGTCAATGGTTTTGTTTACTTTTGCCAAAACAAAAGTGAATCGGCTGCCGGGCCGAAACCCGGCAACTATCATGAATTCTATACATTTCAGTTAGGGGAATGTGCTTGAAACTAGGGTGGATTTTGCTCCGAACCAATCGGGAGATAATGGAAATGCGTATAGCAGTTATAAGAGTGAGGGTCTGATATGTTCGCTGAGGATCAGGGTGAGGGTTTATCCCTCATTGGCGGGGGGTTCTTCGTGGTCAAGATGGTGTGAACGGCCTGGGAGGCCTCTTTGACCAGGATCCCCATTTTGGGGTGAGAAGGTTCGAGATCGACAGGGAAGCCATAGTGACGTAACCGTTCGCTTGCCAGATGGCCAATAGAGGCGACCATCATGCGGTGGAGCGCTTTTCTAAAAAGGTTAATCTTCTCGTCCTTTTCCAACACCTTGATGAGATGTTCAACTTGGATGGCGTTGGTGATCAACAAAACCGGTATGACTCCATCCATGACTTCTTGAAGTAGATGTTTCAGGGGTGCCAGATCCTCAGGTAAGGTCCATCGATAGACTGGAACCGGTCGGACTTTTGCT
>BQIY01000432.1 GCA_021604265.1 Nitrospirales bacterium | reverse complement strand
ATCTGGGAGATGTTTCACAAGGTCAGGAAATCACCAACGAAAATTTTTATGCGTTGTTCGATGGCATTCTCTCGCCGGTGCAATTTGACGGCGTTCGATTACTGGTCGAAAAAATCCCCCAGCAGCAATTCAATGCGACGGATGATCGAAAAACAGTGCCGCCCAGTCGTGGTGTGGCATGTTTCGATTGCCATGTCAACGGGCATACGAATGGGGCCATTCATTTAAATCCTGATAACCGGCCGCAATTTTCGAGGTTTCGCATTGAAACGCCCTCCTTACGGGGTGTCAATATTCAAAAAGTCTTCGGATCCAAGCGGGCGATGACGTCTGTTGAGGATTTCTCTGAATTTGAAAACCGGTCAGCGTATTTTGATCATGATCTGGCGACTGCCGAGAAAAAGGGTCGTCGTGATTTGACTCGCACGGAAGTGATGAAAATGGCACAGTTCCAGAAGCTTGTCGATTTCCCCCCTGCGCCGAAATTAGACCTCTTTGGCCGATTGAATCCTAAAAAAGCCACGGAAGAAGAGTTGCGAGGGGAGGCCTTGTTTTCCGGAAAAGCTAAGTGTGTAGCCTGCCATACTGCTCCCTATTTCACCGATAACCTGATGCACGATTTGAAAGTGGAACGGTTTTATCATGGGAGGGCCGAGGGATCTATCAAGACCTTCCCTCTTCGAGGAATAAAGGATTCCCCACCCTATCTCCATGACGGCCGTCTCTTGACTCTTGAAGACACGGTGGAGTTTTTTGCCCTCGTCACTGGTGTGCAGTTGACAAAAGAGGAAAAGGCGGATCTTTCCGCATACCTACGAACCTTGTGAAGAAATGCTTTTCAATGAAGTGTTGATGAGCGGGCAGTCGGGGTCGCAGGAAAAATGGAGGATGTACCATGAAAAAAACAGCCGTTGCCGACCAGGTCTTCAGAGTGTCGTTACCCTGTCTAGGATTCATGTTTGTTGTGATGTCTCCCCTAGCGGAACCCGTCTTCGGGGATGACTCTAACGAAGCACCTACTGATGAAATTCAATCCAAAGACCGTTCAGGAAATTCCTCTCCTTCTATGGGAGACAAAACCAAAGATTCCCCCATTCTTGGGGAAGGGGTACGGACACCACCCGACATCGGAGCTTCAGGCACCGCATCGTCCACTCCTCCGGTTGGAACCGAATCACCGACAGACGACCCCCAAATCCTTCCCGACATCTCCCCAGTTCCCACGCATCCCTTGAATTCGGAAATGGCTCCAATCAATGAGAGCGAGCCGTTAGGGCAACCAAATCATCTTAAAAACACGCCCGAAGAATGAGGGACTTTTAGAAACTTTATCTTGGTCAAAAATAAAATAAATTTGTCAAAAATTTTAGCTAATTATTCTAATGAAGAAATCTTTAATGCCGGCTGCTTTGATATTCAACCCTAGTCCGTTTTGTTTTTGGGGCAGGCTCCTTCCTTCGTTAATCTAATGGGATCGATCCATAAACGAATGCGGACATTCTTCGCTCCCGCTTCATAGGCGTTTTTCACTGCATCCACAATTTCCCCTCGATTTTCGACTCTTCCCGAAAGTATGACGGTTCCGCTTTGAGCTTCAACGCGGATGGGAACCGAATTCACAAATGGGCTCCAATACAGCTCGGCTTCAACCGCCTCTTTCAATTTCTGGTCGTTTATCTCTCTCCATGGATGGTCAAGCTGAATTTGATTGTCCACGTTCGTGGCTCCGGAGTCATAAGCGATTTCGACCACATCCACTATCGAATCCCGGTCTTTGACATGTCCTGAGAGTACCGTTTTGCCCTGTTTTACTTGAACCGTGATGCCGTCCCTCCGATATGGACTGATCTCCAGGCGTCTTTGAATGCGATATTCTAACTCTTCGTCTGAATGCCCACGCCTATTGTCCTCGTCGGAACGCGGAACATGTGTTTCCGGAGATATCGTTTCCTCAAAACCGGCCAGAGGGACAACCAGGACCTGTCCTTCTGTATTTTCCATTATAGTTGCGATAAATAATGGACACGTCACCAATACAACAAAATATTTAAATGGGGATTTCATAAGCGACTCCAGAATGTTTCGAGGTTTCTTCCATTCTGAGAGATTATGCAGGAAAAGCTCTCATCCGATTCCTTCCGGTCGCGGGCTGCTACCGGTCGTCTGGCAGAGGAGTGTCTTTAAAACATATCAAGTTGAAAGAGAAAGGAAACTGATCGAAACCCTTGAGGTATGAATGGAGAATCAATGTGGGGGAGAAGGTGGTGACAAAGGAATGGTGAGAGAGACCCGTGTGCCTTGGCCTGGATAAGAATTCAGCGATATTGTTCCATGAAGCGCCGTCATTCGTCCCCTGATGCCGGATAAACCGAAATGATCCTGACCGGGAATCTCCCCCGCCATGGTTGCAGGATCAAAGCCGCATCCGTGATCGGAAACCATGCAGCGAAGGTGTGTGCCGTGAAGCTGGTGAATGCTGATCGTGGCTTGTTCGACGTGAGCATGTTTAATCACATTAAATAATAACTCACGAAGGGACCAATAGAGAAGAAATTCCTGATTTTCGGATAGGTCGGGCAAAGGGCGTTCGGCTTCGAGGGTGACGACCAACCCAAGCAACTTCATCTTTTTAGTCAGTTCCTCTAAAACCTTCAGTAGGCCTGATTGATGAAGGTTAAAAGAGTTCAGCTCCGTCATCAACGTTCGTGTATAGCTCAATGATTCCTGAAGGAACTGATCGACGGTATTGAGAAGACTCAAAACTTCCGGGTCTGATGTCAAGTGGCTTCCTTGAGCCAGCTTTATTCGGCCGACTGCCAACATTTGGGCCAGATGATCATGAAGCTCGCCCGCTAGGGCTCGCCGTTCCCGATTTTCGGTTGAGATGAGGCTTTCCGAAAGCGTTAAGAGCTGTTGTGTATGGTCAAAAACTAAATTGTTCCGGGCCCCTACATGATTATCCAACTCATCTTTGGCTTGTTGTAATTCTCTCTTTGCGAAATTTTTTTCATTTATCTCTTTTTGAAGTCGTGTGGTCAGAAATTGTTCTCGATGCCAGAGGGTTTCAAGCAGGCTTGTGGGCGTAATGGCTCCAATAAACCGCCGCCCGGTATCTATAACAGAGAAGGCATCAATACGGTGTCGTTGGAATTCTGCGTACAGCACATCAAGAGGAGTGGAGGGTTCGACCTGGGTGGACGTGGAACATGAGAG
>BQIY01000431.1 GCA_021604265.1 Nitrospirales bacterium | reverse complement strand
CGATACTCAAGGAGCTGGCTACAACGAAATTTCCGGAAAGCATTGACGTTAGCGTAAACCTTGGCGTTGACCCGCGTAAATCCGATCAGGTTGTACGTGGTTCGACCGTGTTGCCGAACGGTACTGGTAAGGACGTTCGTGTTGCAGTTTTTGCGCAGGGTGAAAATGCAGATAAAGCGAAAGAAGCTGGTGCAGACATCGTGGGGTTCGAAGATCTCGCCGAGACCGTTAAAGGTGGCGAGATGAATTTCGATGTTGTCATTGCCACACCTGACGCAATGCGTGTCGTTGGGCAGCTGGGCCAGATTCTCGGTCCTCGCGGCCTGATGCCGAACCCGAAGGTTGGCACTGTTACGGCGGATGTCGAAACCGCCGTCAAGAACGCGAAGGCCGGGCAGGTTCGTTATCGAACCGATAAGGCCGGCATTATTCATTGTCCAATTGGTCGTGTTGATTTTGAAATCCCGGCCTTGAAAGCAAACCTGGTTGCACTGCTGAATGACCTGGTGAAATCCAAACCAGCATCTGCCAAGGGACAATATTTAAAGAAACTAACGGTTACCTCGACTATGGGACCGGGAGTTTCAGTCGATCAGGCAACACTGGAGGCCTGAACGAAAACGGGGTCAGACCCCGTTTTGCTTGTGTTTTGTCGGTGAAATCGCGGTCTGACCCCGTTTTCGCCAAAAGAATTTGCGGAATCGTATTTTTCGTTTCTGCAGAAAACCGGAGATAGTTTCCGGTCGTCGTCAAAGACCGCAGGTGGTTGGTGAACTATTCGACCTTAATGTTCCTGCGCAGATGGTTAGCTTGAATCAGAAATATCTGGTGATGGTTACCTTTTGTCGGCAGTCGAGATGAGGCGCGATTTTTTGCGTTACATCGAGACGAAGGGGGATGGGAAAGACTCTCATCCATTTGTGTAACCGTAGCCAGGAGAAATTCATGGCACTGAGACTCGAAGACAAGAAGCTTTTTGTTACAGAGGTGAACGCGGTTGCAGTCGAATCTCTTTCTGCTGTTGCAGCGGAATACAGAGGTTTGTCTGTTGCGGAAATGACGGAGCTACGCAAGGAAGCGCGTAACGCCGGTGTGTATTTGCGTGTTGTAAAGAACACACTGGCGCGCCGGGCCGTCAAAGGTACCGATTTTGAGTGTTTGGAAGAAACGCTTAAAGGTCCGCTTCTGCTCGCGTTTGCTAAGGAAGATCCAGGTGCTGCTGCCAGGTTGATCAAGAACTTTGCCAAAGAGCACGAAGCTCTGAAGGCGGTTTCGTTATCTGCAGGCGGGCAATTGTTGCCGGCGAGTGATCTTGCGAAGTTGGCTGAATTGCCGACGCTTGATCAGGCGCGCGCGATGTTGCTTGGCGTAATGATGGCACCAATGACCAAGCTGGTTCGGACTGTTGCTGAACCCCCGGCGATGCTCGCAAGGACTTTGTCCGCGCGCGCCAGCCAGGAAGCGGCATAAGACTGGAAAACTCATTAACTGATTCAGGATATTTAGAGGAAACGAAAATGGCATTGTCAAACGAAGATTTGCTCAAAGAATTGAGCGCCAAGCCGATCATGGAAGTGGTTGAGCTTGTAAAAATGCTCGAAGACGAGTGGGGCGTATCTGCAGCAGCACCCGTAGCGGTTGCAGCTGCCGGCGCTGCCGGTGGTGACGCTGGTGAAGCTGCGGCAGAAAAGACTGAGTTCGACGTCGTTCTGAAGAGCTTTGGCGACAACAAAGTTGCCGTCATTAAGGCTGTGCGCACGATCACTGGCCTTGGATTGAAAGAAGCCAAGGATGCAGTGGAAGGCGCACCGTCAACTGTTAAAGAAGGTGCATCGAAGGACGACGCTGAAACTTTCAAGAAACAGCTTGAAGAAGCAGGCGCTGAAGTAGAGCTCAAGTAAAGAGTTTGTTACTGGACGTTCAGATGCCGGAGTTGGACGAATGGATCGTCCGGCTCCACCGCGTGAATAGCTGCCGGCGGGAATACTGCCGGCAGCTTTGACGCGTCCGCGTACTTCAGGTGCGTGAAGAATTTTGTATGTAGTAGCAACGGCCTTGACTGGCGGCGTTAGCTACTTCAATTGAGGAAAAACTCGAATGGCCTATTCATTCACAGAGAAAAAGCGCATACGTAAGAATTTCGGCAAACGTCCGACTATTCTGGATGTTCCTTATCTCCTTTCAATTCAGCTGAACTCATATAACAAGTTTCTGCAGGTTGACAAGGAAGAGAAGGATCGCACCGACATTGGTCTGCACGCGGCGTTTCAGACCGTGTTTCCGATCGTCAGCTATTCCGGCAATGCAGCGCTGGAATATGTGAGCTATCGCCTTGGCGAGCCGGTTTTTGACGTCAAGGAATGTCAGATGCGCGGCCTGACCTACGCGGCCCCAATTCGTGTGAAAGTGCGTCTTGTCATTTATGACAAAGAGGCAAGTGGCACACCGAAACCTGTGAAGGACATTCGCGAGCAGGAAGTTTATCTTGGTGAAATGCCGTTGATGACCGATCACGGCACTTTCGTGATAAACGGTACTGAGCGCGTCATCGTATCCCAGTTGCATCGTTCACCCGGTGTGTTTTTTGATCATGACAAGGGTAAGACGCATTCTTCCGGAAAGCTGCTGTTTTCCGCGCGGATTATCCCCTACCGTGGCTCCTGGCTCGATTTCGAATTCGACCCCAAAGACGCCGTGTTTGCCCGAATCGACCGCCGCAGAAAATTGCCAGTCACAATCATTCTGCGCGCCCTGGGCCTGAACAACGAGGAAATGATAGACATCTTCTTTGACAAGAATGATTTCTACTTGTCAGAAAAGGAAATCAGTATGGGGCTCGTGCCGGAGCGCCTGCGTGGTGAGACAGCCAACTTCGATATCAAGCTGGGTCGGAAGATGATTGTCGAAGAGGGCCGCCGCATAACGGCGAAGCACGTGCGCGACATGGAGAAGTCCACTGTCAAGAAGCTGGTCGTGCCGGTCGAATATCTCGAAACCAAAATCCTTGCACATGACATTGTGGAAGAAGAAACCGGTGAGTTACTTGCTGCCGCAAACGCAGAACTGACCGCCGAGCTTATCGAATTGCTCATTGAGAAAGGTGTTGAGCACATTCAGACGTTGTACGTTAATGATCTGGATCGTGGTCCCTATATTTCCAATACTTTGAATATCGATCCGTCAACAACACGCCTGGAAGCGCTGGTGGAAATCTAC
>BQIY01000430.1 GCA_021604265.1 Nitrospirales bacterium | reverse complement strand
CGCCAGTAATAGGAAGAATATAGGGAGGGTCGAACTTGCGAAGTTGCTCCTGAAAGCCTGAAGCCCAGTCTTGCAGTGTCACCGTTTGGATATCAGGGATTTCTTTTTCTGTTGTTTGTTCCGACAGGAGCTTTTCTGCTTGTCGAGCAAACTGAGTTGGGACGACAGCGGCTACCGGAATGAGCGTTTGTTTGAGAGAGACTTGCAGGATAGTCTGCTCTTCTTTGGCGAGACGTTTTATAATCCGGTCATCATAGAGGAAGTCTCCGCGAAGTATGAGGATGGAAGAATCAGCCGGGAGTGCCTGGAGATCTTCGAGAAACGTGAGATTGCCTGCGCATTGAACCATCCGCTTCAATCGCTCATGCGAGGTTAATCCCCAAAGAGAGACCGGAGACTCATTGACTATAGAGATATACTTTGGCATAGAACTTCTAGGAAATCTGCTAAAACCCCTTATTTCTCTTTATTTTGCACCCAAGCGATGTTCTGTATATAGGAATAACGAACGCGAGATCGTATACTAATGCGATGCCTGGGGTAAAGAATCAATTGTCCGCGAGTGTGAACGAATTTACATAAAGGTCGAAATGTACAATGAGTAACTTTACGTTTGCCCATTTATCAGATCCTCATTTGACGACACTCGAAGATGTGGAAATTGGGGATTTATTCAGTAAGCGTGTGTTGGGATACCTCTCTTGGCGTTCGCACCGACGGACAGAACATCAAGGTGAAATTTTGGCAAGACTCGTTGATGATGTGCACACCAAAGATCCCGATCACATTGTCATTACAGGAGATCTGACGCATTTGGGACTGCCGGCTGAATTTGAAGAAGCCAAAGATTGGTTGCATGACCTTGGGCCGGCGACACAGGTCACCGTGATTCCCGGAAATCATGAAACCTATGTGGCGACGGCATGGGAGCAAACATTTGCCCATTGGGCCCCGTATCTGCTTTCTGATCAGGCGAATGAAACTGAGTCGCTCTCCACTGCCGAGGGGGTGTTCCCCAGTGTCCGTATACGAGGGCGTGTGGCATTCATCGGCTTGTCGAGTGCGCAGCCGACGTGGCCGTTTTTAGCAACCGGAACTCTGGATGCGGCACAGTTATCAAAGCTGGAAGAGGTGTTGCATGAATTAGGACGCCAAAATCTCTGTCGAGTCGTGTTGATTCATCATCCCCCATTGCCTGGAATGGTCCGATGGCGAAAATCTTTGACGAATGCCTCAACTCTTGAAGCGATTCTTGCTCGATGCGGAGCCGAATTAGTGCTGCATGGTCATGCGCACCGTTCAATCATGACGTCGATTCCAACTCCCACACAGCCCATTCCCGTCTTGGGGGTGCCGTCGGCTTCGGCTGTCGGGGCGACACCGGATCGCCGGGCGCACTATCACCTGTATTCCGTCAGCGAACAGTCGGGAACGTGGGACATTCAAGTCCAGGTCTATGCCTATTCTGCGGAGACACAACGTTTTCATCTTGATCACGAACAACATCTCGCTGTTTCGTAGCGCATGGACAAACGTGTCCCTAGAGGTGTTGTCTCCATAGCCAGAAGGCTAGACCAACCAGAATGCAGATCGGCCCGAAGGTGATGAGGAGAGGATTGAGGCCAAATAGCAATCCCGCATGTCCAAGAATTTGATTGAGGAAGTAAAAGGCAATGGCAATGCCTGCTCCTATGAGAATGCGTTTTCCTGCTGTGGACGATCGGAGTGGGCCGAAAACAAACGGGATAGCGAGAAGCACCATGGCGCCTGCGGTGAAGGGCATGGCAACTTTTTGCCAAAAGACAAGCTCAAGGCGGTTTGAGTTCGCACCTGTCTCACGCAGGTATTCTAAGTAGGCGTAGAGCTGTGTGAGGGAAAACATTTCTGGAGGAGTCGAAAATATCCCGACTTGCTGCGCACTCAGAAACGAATCCCAGATAAGTTCATCAAGATGTTGAGACGTTACACCTCTGTGGTCAATAGTCTTCTGGTCAACGTCCTTGAGAATCCATTGCTTGTGATTCACGATTTCGGCTGTGCGAGCGGTCGTAAAGACCTGTAGCTCACCTTGCTCGTCAAACTGATACACATCAATGTCCTCAGGGAGTTTTCCGTATCGAAGTCCTCCGACTTTAATGAATCGCGATGCCTCGTGGAACCAGAATCCATGTTCACTTACTAATGTTTGTGATTCAGCTAAGGCCAATGTCCTTTGGTTGTGAGCATAACGAGCGAGTGGTGGATGAATGTATTCTTCGAACACGACAACCGTGAGCATAAACAATATGCCGACTCGCAGCACGGACCAAGCAATGCGAAGAGTGGAAATTCCGACGGTTTGCATGGCGATCAGCTCCCGGTGGTTGGCTAATGTTCCGAGGCCGATGATGCTGCCGAGTAACGCCGTGATAGGAGCCAGATCAATAATACGGCCGGGAATCGTCAAGAAGACATGAGTTATGGCATGAAACAGTGTATAGCGTCCGGTCCCGACGTGGTCGAGTTCTTCGACGAAGATGAAAAAGCTGAAGATCGTGACAAATAATGCCAGGACAAGCCCATAACTGGTCATGACAGAATTCGCAATATATCGATCAAGAATTTTCATGTCAGTAGTCATGGGAGCAATGGGAGATTTTATTGGTCCGGGAGGTTCACGTGGAATGTGACCTTATGACGTTCGTCCTTGGCGAATCAACGTGGATGGCCAGTAATAGATGAGGAGCACCATGATCAGGATTCCATTGACCCACCAGATACCAGGGAAGGTTGGATTCACGATGCCTTGTTCCACCCAAGTCATCGCAATGGCTCCCAGGTTGTAATAGACCGCAAAGGCGATGACGGCGACAAAGATTTTGGCATATTTCCCTTGGCGCGGAGTGGCACGACTTAACGGAATACCGAGCAAAGCTAAGAGCAGGGTCGAAAGGCCGGTTGAGAGCCGCCATTGAAATTCAGCAAACTCTTTGGGATTGGACGAATGGGCCAATAAGGAATTTGGTGACGCCTTTCGCGTATAGTACACCGACTGGTTTTCGCTTGGAAAAATGGTAAGTTCGTGAAAGGCGGTAATGCGATTAATGCCTTCACGGCGCGACAATTTATATTCGTATCCATCAACGAGAACCGGCAGCATTTGATTGGTGACAGGATCGCGGCGTTCATGCCCTTCTTTCGCAGACAGGATGCGAATATTGTCCCCTTTTTCAGTCT
>BQIY01000429.1 GCA_021604265.1 Nitrospirales bacterium | reverse complement strand
CCCCGGCATGTTGACGGTAACTACGGGGGAGCACTCGGTTAGGCCATATCCCTCAATTACCTCACAGCCGGTGAGGTCCTGCCACTCCTGTGCCACGGTCGTCGTCATGGGCATGCCCCCTGCCCCGCAGAAGCGCAGCTTCGAGAAATCGACTTTCCTGAATTCTTCGTTCCTAAGCAGGCCTAAGTAGAGCGTGTTGATACCTACGAATCCGCTAATCCCTGCCGTCCTAAACAGTTTGGCAATCCCCTTTAGATCTCGAGGGTTTGGGATTAGTAGACTATGATTCCCGGCATAAGGCGTCGCCCAGCAATGTAACAGGAAGGCATAGCTATGGTAGAGGGGCAAGGGTGCGGCAAGTGTTTCGGCACGATCCTCCATGATCAGTAGGCTACGGTGGCGCATCTGCATCATGTTAGCGATGATGTTTTTGTGGCTTAACATGGCACCTTTCGCGAAGCCTGTCGTGCCACCTGTATAGAGAATTATTGCAGTATCATCTCCCCCCGAAGCGGGTGAAGCCATGGGTGGAGATTTCTGTTGCAGCGTGCTGAGCATGCTAACTGCATTGCCCAGCTTATAGGCTGGGACGATGCGCTTTATATAGCGTGCGGCAAAGTTGATGATCTGGGCCTTTGGTGTGGGTTGTAGATCCCCCAGCCCGGTCACAATAACCGATTCGATGTCAGTCTGCTCGATTATCGATTCGAGTTTCGCGCAAAAACTCTCCAGTATTACAATACCCTTAACGCCAGAATCCTTGAACTGATGGAGCATTTCGTTAGACGTGTAGAGAGGGTTTGTGTTGACCACGATCAGGCCAGCCTTCATCGCTCCGAACAGCGCTATCGGGAATTGTAACAGGTTGGGAAGTTGAATAGCGATGCGATCGCCACTCTTTAGCTCCGTCTGCGTGAGTAGGTGATGACAGAACCTATCGCTCAGTTCGTCCACTTCGCTATAGGTGAGTGTTCGGTCCATACAGGTATAGGCACGCTGCTCACCATGACGGCTTACGACGTATTGAAATACCTCATGCAGGGAATGATATTGCTCCGGGCGATGTTCTTCCGGTAAACGTTCGATGTCTGTTTCTGACATGGAGTTCATTCCCTCAAGGTTTACATGGATAGTTGAGTTGGGGTGCGTTATTTCTTTGTCAGCAGGGTCATTGCTTCTTCTAGCCCCTTTACTGAAAGCGGGAACATCCTGTCTTCCGTTAACTCTTTGACCAGATCAATAGAGTAGCTATGCTCCCAGTAATCTTTTGGAGTCGGATTGATCCACACAGTGTGTTCGAACGTCTCGGTAATGCGCTGAAACCAGGTCGCCCCTGCCTCTTCGTTATAGTGTTCGATGCTGCCACCGACGTGAGAGATTTCATAGGGTGCCATGGTTGCGTCTCCTACAAAAATCACTTTGTAATCCTTGCTGTATTTATGCAGGATATCAAATGTAGGCGTTGTCTCTGCGTGCCGTCGCAGACTCTTCGTCCAAACCGATTCATAGATAAAGTTATGGAAGTAATAGTACTTCAAGTGCTTAAACTCGGACCTGGCGGCCGAGAATAATTCTTCACAGAGTTTGACATGGGGGTCCATCGAGCCGCCCACGTCAAAAAAAAGCAGAACCTTCACCGCATTGTGCTTTTCGGGCACCATCTTGATGTCGAGAAGTCCAGCGTTGCGCGCAGTTGACGAGATAGTGTCATCGATATCCAATTCATCTTCTGCGCCGGTACGGGCAAACTTGCGCAGTCTTCTTAACGCCATTTTTATATTGCGTGTTCCAATCTCTATAGAATCGTCGAGGTCTCGATAGTTTCGTTTGTCCCAAACCTTCACTGCTTTCCCGTTGCGGCCACCGTCTTGACCGATGCGAATGCCCTCGGGATTGAATCCATGGGCACCAAATGGGGAAGTGCCTCCAGTGCCAATCCACTTGTTGCCGCCCTGGTGTCTTTTTTCTTGCTCTTCCATCCGTTTCTTGAACTCTTCCATGAGTTTTTCCAAGCCACCTAAGGCCTCAATCTTCGCCTTCTCTTCCTCCGATAACATGGACTCAAGTTCACGCCTAAGCCATTCATCCGGAATTTCGAAAACACCAAGACTGTCCAGGAGTTCGACACTCTCGAAATACTTTGCGAATGCTCGATCGAACTTGTCGAAGTTTTTCTCATCCTTCACCATACACAAACGGGAAACGTGGTAGAAATCATCAACGTTGCCGAATACGACGTTTTGTTTCAGGCACTCCATCAACGAAAAAAGTTCGGTGAAGGACACGGGTAATTTTTCTTCCCGCAGCGTCATGAAAAAATTAATCAACATTTATCTATTGGCCCTATGCATGAATGCCAGTTTCTCCAATAGGTGTACGTCTTGCTCGTTCTTTAACAGAGCTCCGTAAAGTGGAGGTATCGCGTTCTTCGCATCTTTGTTCTTGAGTATGTCTTCTGGAAGATCGTCGGCCATTAGTAGCTTTAACCAGTCGATTAGTTCTGAAGTTGACGGCTTCTTCTTTAACCCGGGAATCTTTCGCACATCGAAGAATACATCCATGGCCTGCTTCACCAGATCTCGTTTGATGTTTGGATAATGAACATCTACGATCTTCTCCATCGTCAAAGTGTCGGGGAACTCTATGTAATGGAAGAAGCAGCGGCGAAGAAAAGCGTCAGGAAGCTCTTTTTCATTGTTACTTGTGATAATAATGATTGGCCGCTTCTCCGCCTTGACGACCTGCTTTGTTTCATAGACAAAAAATTCCATTTTATCCAATTCAAGTAGCAGGTCGTTGGGAAACTCAATATCAGCCTTATCGATCTCGTCAATGAGTAGTACGGCCTGCTGTTCTGATTCGAATGCCTGCCATATCTTTCCTTTAATTATGTAATTCGAGATATCGTGCACCTTGTCCTCACCCAGTTGTGAGTCACGCAACCGGGAAACGGCATCGTATTCGTAGAGGCCCTGCTGAGCCTTGGTGGTCGATTTTACATGCCACTGAATTAATGGCAGATCAAGCGCCTTCGATATTTGCTCCGCTAGCATCGTTTTGCCCGTGCCAGGTTCGCCTTTTATTAACAATGGCTTCTCCAACTGTATTGCTGCGTTAACAGCTAGTTGAAGCTCATCTGTTGCTACGTATTCTTCAGTACCCTTAAAGCTCATACTCTTTTTCCGTTAATGACTATATGAATTTCGTTATATATGAC
>BQIY01000428.1 GCA_021604265.1 Nitrospirales bacterium | reverse complement strand
CGCATCACCGGTCCGCTTTCGGATCCGGACGTTTCAAGCGACAAGTTACGCATTGCCGAGAGCGGAGGGTGGGGGTTGCTGGGTCTGGTGAATCCTATGGGATGGATCATTGCCATTCCACAAATTGCGGGAACGACCGTGGGCACGATGAATCAAAATCCTTGTGTTGAGGCCATGAAAAGTCGACAGCATACCGCTCAGGCCCTTGTTGAAATCAAGGGCGGCCTGTGGGGAACTATCAAACGGGCTTTTAGTAGCCTTGGGGGATCTTCCAAGGTTCCCCCAGACAACCCATAGTAGAGAAATCTATTTGTGAACAGACTTGTGTGATAGCATTCCTTTTGACTTCCTCCTTTGCCTCCCGTTGTCCCGGGAGGATGTGGAGAGAAGGAGATCCCAACCCGATTCCATAATAATTTCTTCTTTCTGCCAGACGAATCTAGTGCCTATGTAAGAGCTATAGCTTGCACGATCAGTCATATTAAATTTCTTTCAATCCTGGCAGGAATCTCGCCATGCTGATTTCATATAACCAGTTGCTAAGAAGACGGTGCTGGGCGTTTTTCAGTGGTAGACGATCTGCAAGTTCAAGGGGGCATGAGCGAACGACGGGTAGTTTTTTAATCAAGACGTTATCGCTCGATCCGGTATTTTACTCCATGCCCTCGGCCCGTGTTTGGTTCAGGCCGACAACAACAGAAGGCCAGGGGAATGAGAGCGAGTTCCGCCAAGTTCTGATTTGAATATCCCCACAACCGGTATGTGTGGGCGGTGGCTTCACACTCAGCAGTCAACTAAAGGGGTGACTGAATTCCTGGAGAAAATTGCGCGTGGAAAAAACTTCCATTCACTTCCCCATCCACAGGATTGAGGTCAAGTGTCACCGGTTTTAGGTTTGTCCGGAAGTTTGGCCGGCGGAGTAAACCACTGATCCTTGGGTACGATTTTGGGTTGTTCCGGATCCGCCATATAGGCCGGTGTCATGACCTGCACACCATGTTCGTTGAACACATCCAGAATATTCTGGCTAAGACCGGTATAGAGGTCCATCATGTAGTATGGCCGGTCGCAGTGGACGTTGAGTTCATAGCTGACGCAGAAATCGCCCAAGGCAAGGTGCAGGACGAAAGGCCGGGGATCCTTCAATAAACCGGATGTCCGGTCCGCCGCCTCAATCAGCATTGCTTCGACCTGCCTCCACGGGGTCTCGTAGCCGATTCCCACCGTGGTATGAAGAATGAGACCCTTCTCTCTGGCGGCGGCACTATAATTGATCACGTGGTTGTTCAGAATTTCCGAGTTGGGCACGATGATCTCCTCGTTTTTCAACGACCGAAGGCGAGTCGTCAGAATTCTTCTTTCCATCACATCGCCGAGAATTTCATTGACTTTGATTCGATCTCCTTCCTGAAACGCCCGCCGGTAAACCAGGGTATACCCGGCCAGAATATTGCCGATAATGGAGGAGGACCCGAGGGACAAGAGTACCCCGAGGAAAATGGTAATTCCTTTAAAGGCTTCGGAGGTGGATCCGGGTATGTAGGGGTATCCCACCACAATCCCAAAGGCGATCACCAGTGTCCGGAAAATCCGGTAGGTGGGCCAGGCCCATTCCCGGTCGAACCCCGGCCATGTCACCTTCCCGATGAACAGATTGGCAAAAATTAATTTCCCAAACTTAAGGAGGTAGCGGAGCAAAACGATCAGAATGACGAGAAAAACCAGGCTGGGAAACGAGGACAGAAATCCCTTCACGATTACTCGAATAGGGTCGAGGATGATATTGAACAACTGCTTGCCTATATAGGCGGTCCAAGGGAATTGACGGAACACAAAATTGAGGTAAGCATACAGCAGCAAAAGGAGCAGGAACGCCTTGATTCCGTGCATGCCCCCCCGTAGTCCGGCCCACAATTGATGGGCCTGAAGAACAATGACCTTTTGAAATTTTAAATCCTTGACCTGTTCTTTGTATCGCGGCTCCATGACGGAATCCAGCTTGTCGAAAATCCATCGGATTCCCCACCAGGCAGAAACAAGAATAGCCGTGGCGAGTAAGGAAAAAGCAATGTGAATCACAATGTTGATGGGTTTGCGTTTCTCCCGATGCGTTTCCACGGCTTCCGCGATCCGTTTTAGATAGATTCGAGCTAAGACTTCGCGTTCCACTCCACCTTCCAGCCGGCCGTCGGCATTGGTCACTCCGGTTAATGGTTGATCGCCCGCGAAAATCATGGTGACCCCTTTTTCCTCAACCAGCCGCAGGGATTGAGTTGACCGGCTTAGATCGGAGCCAAACTCATCAATGCGCTCAAGGATTCTTCGGGCACGTTCCTCGGCGGGCAAAGCCGACACGCCGCGGACATGAAAGAGAGTTTCCCCGTCAAGTATGACGGGTGCGGTGGGGACCAGAATGGGTGGAACGACCGTGTCATCAATGGACTTTTCGTGCAGAGTTTCCTGGGAATTGTCTTGAAGGGCAGAAAGTGCTTGGGCCAAAGCCGGCGGAGGACTGACGTGTACGATCATGATCCAGAATGCAATAAGGCCTGGAACAATAAGAGCAATTCGCCTCAACTTCCGATAGGGTAAGAAAACCGATGAAGAGTTTTGGGAAAGGGAGGGGGTCATTGTTCGTCTTTCTTCAATCAAAGAATCTCAACCCCAAAAAGGCTCGCGCAATAAGAGAGAAGGGCTTGTTCCGATGAGTCTCTCATGGAAGAATGTCTTCCTTGACCGACAGAATGCTCCCTTCAAGGAAACCACCTCAATCCGGTTTGAAGAACGGTCGGCTCCGTGGAGATTAATTTTCAAATTCGAATGTGCGTCCTGTTTGAAATAAAGGAGCGGATAGGATCATACTCGAAAGGGGAATCCGTTTGGTAGTAGCAAAAGGCCAACCAGGGCGGTGTATCGGCAGATCCCAACAGGCGATTCACCCTCTTCCCCTTGTGTATTTGGAGGACGTAGCTCCTTAGCTTTCCCTTCCCGTGAAAAACCCTATCCTTCGGGGGGATTGATCCTCACGAAATGCATATGATCATGGTGAAACTCGATGACCTGAAATCCTGCAAGGGGGGCGCAGCTGGGTGGAGGTTGAGAACCGGCCATTCAGGATCTAACCATCGTCATCCCATGTGGTTCTGTTCCTCAAATATCGGAGATGGTGGTCATGGCACGGCGTCGTCCATTTCCTGAATTTTGTACTCCACAGGAACCGG
>BQIY01000427.1 GCA_021604265.1 Nitrospirales bacterium | reverse complement strand
CGAATTCATTGCGTTGCACCTTGCCGCTGTCGTTCATACGTTTCGTAGGATTCACGTTCGATACATTCTGGAGAATTTCTGGAAGGATCCCGTAAACACTGCTGTTCTTTCTCATACTGCATGGAATCATAGATGGATTTTTCAACATGACATCCCACACTCATCATGAACAGAACACTAAGAAATATGTGAGGGACAAACTGTTTCAGCGAACAGTGATTCAGAATCAAGATAAACAATGAAAAAACCTTTTTCTTACAAATTTTCAGCTAACCACCATGCAAGTATCGGTAAACCCAACCCACTCAAGATCACCAAACTACCACAGACCATCAATGCCTGGCCTCTCACTCTGTCCCTGAAACGTTTCATGACCGACGTATCAACGACCATCCTGCATTCAGGCGGCAGGAGTGGCGGAGTCACTCGAATCTGATTGCCTTGATAGAGCAGATAGGTTCCGATTCCGACAGCCGGAAACCCGGCCGCCATCGCAATAAACACGAAGAGAAACGTGGATGTATCAAAGGTTTCCTGCGAAAATTCTTGCGAGACTGACTTGAGCGCTTGAATAGACGAATCAGTAAATTGCAGAAGGAGGGCCCCTAAAAAAACAAGGCCGACAACAATTCCGAAAATGATCCAGCGGTATGTCGTTGTCGCCTGAGAGGATTGAGAAGATGCTGACATGAGACGGCACCCGTTAACATTTAGACTTGCTTCCAGCCGGTAACAGGACATACTTGTAATCATCCTCTAACCGTGCACTAAAAAAATAGGGAACGATACCCGGGATTAAGAGAGCCAAGGAAAGATCAGCACGATAGGCAGACTCTAATTTGGTTTCGACTTTCTTACAGCCTGGCCGCTCGATCTCTAGAAAGTAGGTCTTGGGAATTCCTGCGCGCGTATTATAGTAAATTGGGGTTTCACCGTATGGCGCTCCATTCAGCATCACCTGCGCACCGGGAGGATCGGTATTGATTCGAGAAGTCTGAAGACAACCTTGAATGCACAGAAGACAAATAAGCACGAAGACGATCAGACCTGATGTGCAGCTCCTTCGAAACAGTTGCATACCCCCTCCCTTCGCTGCCTTAGAATAATACAGCGTTCAATCTTTAACGCTTGTAGCATACCAATTGCTTGAACTCAAGAAATGGGGAACAGTACGGCCTCACCAATCATGCTCGACGTATTCCTTTAAAGCAACCGCATTATTATAGCACTCCTCTTTTGACGCATACACGAAGGTCACTCGCGCCGCTTTGGCCCTCACCCTAATCTCTTCTAACAGGGCTGGAGACTGCGCCAGCTCTGAAAAATACTGTCGTTTAAATTCATGCCATTTCTTTGGATCATGACCGAACCACTTTCGTAAGGTCGTTGACGGCGCCGCGTCCTTTAACCAAAGATCAATATGAGCTTGAGCTTTTGAAAGTCCACGTGGCCAAAGCCGTTCAACCAGTACGCGATAACCATCATTTTGATCCGGAAGTTCATAGACTCGCTTTAATAAGATCGGCATTGGTAGTATCAACCATGAACCCTGTTCTTTAATCAAATACGACCACCTTTGACCATATCGCTGCAGCCAGCGGTATGACAACCGACGAGGTAGCACTAGCATTTATCATGAAAATACTTCACCTTGGACTCTTGTTCTTCGCAGCACTCGGCACACTTCTTGGGGCAATGTACTTGAGGGGATTTCTTGCTGACTTCCTGACCTTCTTTTTCACCTCGTATCTGATGATGGCTGGAACCAGCGGAGGCAATGGCGTCTGGATCATGGCACAGATTATCTCTACGGCTGCCGTCCTCTGGCTGCTCTATATGTTGTGGCAAGATTTTGGAAAGTCTCGATTCGATGCGCTGCTCGCAAAGTCACATGGGTAAAATATGATTACTGGGCATTATGGAAAATAATTCCCAAGACCCATCGTTCACCCGAATGGATTCGGCTCACGCCATGCCGCACACTCGCTCGTAGTATTCCCCGTCTCCCCGCAATAGGGCGTTCATAGACCGGGAAAATCACCAGATCGCCTTGATCCGGAGTGAGCACGGCAACGGTTGATTGTTGTCTTGGACGATTTTCAACCAACACAAATTCACCACCTTCAAAGTCACAACCCTTTTGATTCAGCATCACCATGACCTGAAAGGGAAAAATCGTGGGACCATAGACGTCACGGTGCAAACGATTCATGCCTCCGGCTTCATAATGTAAGAGCAACGGCGTAGGCTGCGCCTGCCCCTGAGAGCGGCATTGAGCGTGAAAGTGCTCGAGCGTTTTGGGGTAGCGATACTCCTGCCGCATGGCCTGCATGACATGATTCGCCATGGGGGCTAATCCCCGATAACACTCCACTCGAAGTTTCGCAACAAGTGGAGGAAGCGGCTCTGCAAAATACGCATAGTCTCCTACCCCAAAGTTATGCCGTTCCATCACAATACGTTTTCGAAAATTTCGATCATCTTGATCGCGTTGAATGAGACCGACACACTCTCTCTGGTCCATGACCCGTGGTATGTGCACATAACCAACCGACATGAACGTTTGTTCGATTGTTTTCCAGTCAAGATCAACAAGCATGGACTTCACCAATCCCCACTTCTCCACCAATTAACACGACAGGCAAACAACGGCAGGTTCACGCTGAGCTGTCTCAGCTTGCTTCCTGCTCCTCCAATCATCCGACACGTATTCCCAAAACCGTCATTTCTCTCACACCAAGTCGCCTTGTACAGAAACACACAGACATGATTTAATAACCAAGACAGCCAATTCACCCCCTCCCTTGCACTCAGGAAGGATTAGATCATGAAAACGCGCTCCCGTCTTTCGCCCTCGTCTCTCACGATAGCGACGTTCATCATTTCCCTTTACCTGGGCATCCTCAGTATATCCGGACATGCGCTTGAAACCGAACCCCATCCGCTTGACACCTTCTTAGATCACATACTGGACTTTCAGGAACCGACAGGCATTCGAGGAACACTCCGATATATTGAAGTCGAAGAAGAAATTATCTGGCTTGACTGGGAAGCACGATCAGATGATGGGCCTCTCTTTGAAAAAAATTGGCGGTTGATTCCAAGTGAATCAACCCTTGCCGTTCATCCAACCGCTACAGCACAATTCGAAAAAATTCAATCACTCCCGAAAGGCACCCCCCTTGAATTGATCATCAAGGACGACGGTCAAGGCCATCGCCGTAT
>BQIY01000426.1 GCA_021604265.1 Nitrospirales bacterium | reverse complement strand
TGACCTTTGAGTTCCAAGGACCGGAGACTCAGACGAAGGCCTTCTATCTCATGATTAATGTCACCAATCACATCCCGTTCAAGGTAGTGAATGTCTTCATACATCTCATTCGCACGATCAATCAACGGGAGAAGTGCCGTGGTCGCCTCTTGACTCCCGGAAACCACCACTTCCTCTCTATGCTTGATCAGTCGAGGCCGGCCATAAAAGTTCCCCCATTCTCGCCGTTCAAGAAACACGACGTCTTGGGGGCGAGATTCATCTTGAATCTGACCTTCATCCACCCAACGAAAGTCCAACCCATAGAGATCCCGGTTTCCCACCTTTAACTGAATACGGCTCTTGCCTTCTGGAAACTCCGACCCCACAGAATTGTGAATCACCTCACGCCCAGTCATTTCACCCAAGACATATGAGCCGTCCTGCAACGTGAGCTGCACAAGATCTTTTGGCCAAAAATACCCCATGCCATTGAACAAAATGAGAGCCAACAGCCCACCAATCATCAACAGGGAAAGTGCTAACCCTGCACCGCAAAACCACACAAACAAGGTGCCGGAATCAAGGAATTTTCGTAGTGAGATCGAAGACATGACCGTTAATATTGACTATATTTTGTGCGTAATCGCTGTCGAACGATTTCGGCAATGGTATTAATAAAGAACGTAAATGCAAACAACAGTAACCCCGACAAAAACAAAACCCGATACAATGTCCCGCCATGCGGAGCTTCCGGCATTTCAACGGCAATATTGGCCGATAAGGTACGAAACCCGTTAAAGACACTCCAATCCAGAATCGGTGTGTTGCCTGTTGCCATGAGCACAATCATCGTTTCTCCAACAGCTCTTCCAAATCCGATCATCAAGGCCGAGAAAATCCCGGGACTGGCCGAGATCAGGACCAACCGTGTCAACGTTTGCCATTGCGTCGCGCCCATCGCCAAGGATCCCGCAATTAAATGTTTCGGGACGTTGGAAATGGAGTCTTCAGAGATACTAAAGATGATGGGGATGACCGCAAACCCCATCGCCATACTGATCACGAGAGCATTTCGCTGATCGTAGTGCAGGTCAAAAACACTGCGAAACCATTGTTTGTAATCGGCATCAAACAACCAGGCTTCAATGCTGGAATTCGCAGCCAGGCAGCCAATAATGGTCGTAAACAGAACAACAATCAGCACCCCGAGATCAATACCAGATTGTCCTCGGAGTTGAATCGATCGCGGCATAAACTGCCACCCGATACAGGCCGCCGCAATAGTGACAGGCATCAAAATCACCATTCCGATCACCGCAGGAAAAACTTGTTCGAGCAGAGGAGCCAGCCACAATCCGGCTAAAAACCCAAGCACGACAGATGGGAGTGCCGCCATGATTTCAATAATCGGTTTGACGATGGCTCGAAGCTTAGGGCTCATGAACATTCCGGTATACACCGCTCCCATCACCGCCAGCGGCACGGCTAAGAGCATGGCATAGATGGTTCCCTTTAACGTTCCAAAGATAAGGGGCCACATCCCCAACTTCGGCTCGAACTCATCAGAGCCGCTCGAGGACTGCCATATATATTCAGGATGTGCATATCCTTCATACAACACCGGGCGAAACAACGTTTCGGCGGTGATCTCCGGATGCGCATTTTCGATCCTGACTGAGTGAAATTTCCCTTGTGCATTAAAGGCCACCGCGCCATTGGCTTTTGGCGCGAACATCAGGTCATGAACGGGAGAACTTCCCACGTTCATCTCTAACAGGGTTTGGTTAGACGTTGAATGGTGGAGAAACATTTGCCCGGTCGAATCGGCTGACAAAAATCCCTTATCCCGGAGAGATGGAGACAATTGAGTCACGGCGCCGTCATGGGCTTTAAGTGAACGAACGAGTTGATACGGAATCGGTCGAATTGATTCGTCAGAGGGAACCGGCATCCAAACAGAGACCATCCCCTTGCTTGTCCCAACGGCGAGACTTCGATCGCCGATCAAAAACGAAAGTGCCGTTACCACACCTGCGGTTTCTGGTAAGAGATAGGTATGGCTCAATTGGGGATCACTGGGTTCTTCCAAATTCCAGTGAAGCAATAGGCCATCGCGGGTCCCGATCATGAGCGTCTCGGCGAGACTATCTAAGATGAAGACTGTCACCTGATCTTCCGGATATTGGGCAATAAGCGTCTGAGTCACGACAGGCTCATCGACTACCAACAACCCTTCGCTTTCACCATGGGTTGTAAGCCACAATTCTCCAGATTGGCTCAACATCACGACCGCGAACCCCGTCTCCGTCTCCTGGTAGGCCAATCTGGCAATTCCAGACCGAGTCGGATCAACGAATATGGAATCACCATGCGTCACCGTTGGGATAATCGTTCGAACGCCGTCGTGAAATGTTGGAGTTAACTCAACATCGATCGGCACGACATTGCCCTCATCTGTCCCGAAGGCAAAATGATGTCCGCGACCAGATGACGGGCCAACGGCTACAATTTTCTGCGGGAATGGATTGAGGCCGGCTGTATACGGAATCGGTTCACCACTGGGTATCTGAAAAAACTCAACGTGGCCTTTATGAATGAGATACGCCACCTCTTGATATTGATCAATCCCAATGGCCAATGCGGGATCAGACGGCTGCTCGGTTAATCGTGTTTGAACGACCGCTTGCGAATCACTTTCAGGAGCGATGAAGAGCGGGGCCACCTCTTTAAACAGATACAGGAAAATACCCATGATACTGACAATGGTGGCCAGCCCGCCAACCCATACCACCCCCGTCGCAAGACGGTCCAGGAGTGCCCGGACTTTTCTATTGGTACGGCCTTGGGCACTGACTCGAGTCCTGACGGGAGGCGGAGACGGAAGATCATCTATTCGGGCAGTCAGGTCAGACGGTGGCATATTCAATAGTCAATGGAGCGATTCATGATTTGTGAACTCAGGGGCCGGAGGTCTCCTTGATCAAGAAGACTTCCGGCTTTCAGTGTCTTTCGACACTATTGGATCTGTTGCAGTTGAGGGGCGATGACTTTCGCCGACAGAGGGAAGTAACCATCTTTAATCACAACCGCCTGCCCTTCCTGACTATATACGTACTTCAAAAATTCCTGCATAAGCGGCGTTAAAGGCTTTCCTGGAGCCTTATTGACATACACATAGAGAAATCGTGCAAGCGGGTACGCGCCTTTGGCGGCATTATCAAAGGTGGGCTCGACAAAAGGCTTTCCG
>BQIY01000425.1 GCA_021604265.1 Nitrospirales bacterium | reverse complement strand
CGAACGTTGCGCTCTCCCAACTGAGCTAGCCCCCCACATATACGGCAGGAAACATCGTCGCTGCTTAGCAATGCGGATTATACATGAGTCAAATCGAACACGCTACTGACATAAAGTTCGTGAATCGTTGTTCGTTGCTCGTATCTCGTAGAGAAAAACATTGTCATGTTTCTTTTGCGAGTAACGATTCACGAGCAACAAGCGACGTTTTTCCTTTGCTTCACGCTTCACGCTTCACGCCTCACGCTCTCTGTAATTCGTGTTCGTCGGCCTTCCACCTTTAATCGTCCTTCGGCATATAATTGAATCGCGTCTGGATAGAGACGATGTTCATGCTCTAAAATTCTTGCCGATAATGTTTCCACAGTATCATTTTCAACAACTGGCACTGCCGCTTGAAGAATAATCGGTCCCTCATCCACACCTTCTGTCACAAAATGGACGGTACAGCCGCTCACTTTCGCACCCCAGTCTAACGCTTGCTGTTGGGCGGCGAGTCCCGGAAAGGAGGGTAACAATGAAGGATGGATATTCATCATCCGCTTCTCATAGGCATCAATGAGCATTGGCGTCACAATCTTCATATAGCCAGCTAAAATGACCAATCCAACATCATGGACTTTCAGCACATCCAATACGGCGGCATCATAGGCTTCTCGAGGATTCGACTGCCCTTTGTAGGACTTGGGATCCAGGAATACGGTTTTAATCCCATGCGATCTCGCTCGTTCCAAGCCAAAAGCCTCAAGCTTATTGCTCACGACAACGGCAATACGAGCATCTAACTTCCCAGCCTCAATGGCATCAATAATTGACTGCAGATTTGATCCTCGCCCAGAGATCAATATACCTAATACGACCGAGGCCATAATGTTATTCCTTCACTCTCCATATCGTACCGGCACATCGGGAGACGTTCGTTCACGAATCTCTCCAATCACATGTGCCGCGTCGCCTAACGTTTGCATATGATCAAGGACTCGGACTGCATCTTGTGCCGGAACAATAACCACAAAGCCAATGCCCATATTAAACACCTGATACATTTCTTCTTGATCGACATGTCCCGCTCGTTGAATAACATCAAAAATACTGGGAACAGGCCACGATCCCCGCTTAACCAGCATTTCACAATCATCAGGTAAGACTCGCGGCACATTTCCCGTCAGTCCCCCACCGGTAATATGCGCCAAGCCATGAATGGTACAGTCTGACAACAATGCCCGCACATGCTTCGCGTAAATCCTAGTTGGTTCCAACAACACCTCGCCCAATGGCCGGTCAAGTTCTGCTAATGCCGTCGTACCAGTCCAGCCGGCCTTTTCGAACAAGACTTGTCGAGCCAAAGTAAACCCATTGCTATGCAAACCCGTTGAAGGCAACCCAATCGCCACATCACCAGGTGAAACATTTTTGCCGTCAATAATCTTCTCGCGCTCGACCACACCAACGACAAAACCGGCGAGATCATACTCATGATCGGGGTAACACGACGGCATCTCAGCGGTTTCTCCGCCAATCAACGCACATCCCGCCTCTCGGCATCCCGTCACAATTCCGCTGACAATTGACTCGGCCTTGGCAACCTCTAATTTTCCCGTCGCCAGATAGTCTAAAAAAAAGAGCGGTTCCGCGCCGCTCACTAACACATCATTCGCACACATCGCCACTAAATCGATGCCAATCGTATCATGACGGTCCATAAGCGCAGCCACTTTCAACTTTGTTCCAACCCCATCGGTTCCCGAGACTAAAATTGGATCCTGATACTGCGTTGACGGAAACCGAAAGAGACCACCAAACCCACCCAAATCACTCACGACTTCTGGACGAAACGTGGTTCTCACCAGAGATTTTATCCGGCGTACAAATTCATCGCCGGCTTGAATATCCACACCTGCATCGCGATACGTTGTCATAGCCATCCAATCAAAAAAAAGAAAAAATCTACGGTTATGTCGACATATCTGAGAGGGCTAACTCTACTAAGGTCTCGATATGTGCGGTCTGTGGGAACATATCAAACGGTTGAATTCGAACAACACGATACCCAAAGGATGCCAGACGAGCAAGATCTCGAGCGAGCGTGGCGACATCGCACGACATATAGAAGAGACGCGACGCCTGAATCCGCCCTAACCCCTGAATCACGGCTGAACTCAGTCCGGTTCGTGGCGGATCAACCACAATCATGTCATATTCTCCAGACTTTACAGAAGGTAAAAACTTCTCTCCGGTTTGTTGTTTACATGTACAGCGAGCCACTCGACTCAACGCGATAGACTTTCGCGCATCTGCAAGGGCAAACGCATTAGGTTCGACTAACGTCACAAATGCTCCGTTTCGAGCCACACTCATGCCCAGCGCCCCGGTCCCGGCATACAGCTCCAGGACACGCATGCCATCTTGATGGCCCATCCAATCCTTCAGGGTATTTCCAATGGCCTCAAAGACCGGCCAATTGGTCTGCGTAAACGAATGCACCCCAATCTGGAGCGTCAGATCGCCAAACCGTTCGGTGAGACAATCCTGCCCAACCACGATGGCAGCACTCTGCGTCCGTGCACCTTTTGGTCCGGACCGTTCAACGACACAACCCACGACACCGGGAAACTTCAGGAATGATTCCATGAAGACCTTCAGACGCTCAGCCTTTTTATAGGTCCCGTGAAATACCATCACGATATCCTTCGTAGTACTTGAAGTTCGAAATTCAAGTTGCTCCAAAAACATGGGAATCGAAGATGACGCAGCCAAACGTTGAGCCACCATTGCGGCAACATGTTGTAACCGTTCGGGAATGAGCAAGCAGGTTTTGGCTTCGACCGGAATTCGGGTTTCAGCCTGATAAAACCCTAGCTGAAGATGTTGTGCTCCTTTGAACACAACAAAACGAATCGTATTGCGGTACCCCAACGGCTGTGGTGACGGCACGACCATGCCGATTTCAGGAGTTTCGATTTTTCCAATACGCGCAAGAGCATCCGTGAGCATCGCACGTTTTTCCCGAAGCTGGCCTTCATACTGAAGATGTTGCAGTTGGCACCCTCCACATACTCCATAGATGGAACAGGGTGGAACGACTCGATCATGTGAGGGTGCAAGAATCTTGGTAATGTCACCGGAGTGAACGCCGCGCTGTTTGGCCCCAACCTGAATCTGAAGCGTCTCACCCGGCAGCCCGCCTTTGACAAAGATCACCTGAGGGCCGATGCGGCCCAACCCATTCCCACCAGGCA
>BQIY01000424.1 GCA_021604265.1 Nitrospirales bacterium | reverse complement strand
ATCGAGCAGATATTCTCGGCTGGGGACAGGATGTTCGTAGTTTGAGGCTTCGCGAGCTGCGAAAGGATCGGAGGAATTCTGAGGTGTTTTTACGTTCTTTCGTTTTGTCATATATTCTTTTAGTTAACTATAAAGGCGCAGTATACACCTCTGACGAGGCTAAGCGCTAAACAATTTGGCACGGCGAAATCGGCCGGCGGCGTGAAATAGCGACGGTAGCAGGTATTTATGACAAAAATGTGGATTATAAAAAGGGGACGGAGGGATTAAATTTTAATCCCTCCGTCCCCTTTTTGTTCCCAGGTGCTAGTTCTCGCAAGGGCGTGGAGGTTCACAAAACGCATAGCGTTTTGGACGCCCGCCTTTCAGGGCGCCCCGCAGGGGTTGAAATCGCTAAAAAGCGATTTCAATCAACTCCTCTCCGGTAAAGCCGGCACTCACTCGCAGAACTATTGACAGTAGCGAAAGCTCTCGTTAGAGTTGCGCTCCGCTCAATCGAGCGCGTCACGATCTGTGCCCAGGTGGTGAAATTGGTAGACACGCTAGCTTCAGGTGCTAGTGCTCGCAAGGGCGTGGAGGTTCAAGTCCTCTCCTGGGCACCATAGTTTCACCCAACTCCGTTCGGCTTCAGAAAACGAAAAAGAACGCTGCAATAGAATCGGGACTTGAACCGATCAGAGGTTCACAAAACGCTAAGCGTTTTGGACGCCCGCCTTTAAGGGTGCAATCGAGAACTATCACTACCTGATCACCAAGATTGCTTAAAATTTAATCCCTCCGACCCCTTTTTTATCTAAATGCACCTCACCGGCATGATCGATGTAGATTTCGATGGTGTCTGTCATGACCGCCCCTTCCTTCGGCTACGCGGCTGTATTTTTTTAGGCAGTCGGTCTTCATCAATATCCAACCCCAGGGTATCGGCACTACGATCAGCCACGTTTCCAATACCTTCGACCAAACCCAGAATAGAAAGCACCGTTAGATAAATACCCATTGAAACCGAAGGGTCACCTTTTTCGACCTTGTAGAGCGTGCCCCGACTGATAAACGCGCGCTCCGCCATGGAGACCGTCGAGATGCGGCGTTTTTTACGCGCAACAGCAATGTCTCCACCCAGCTTGATAAGGGCCTGTCGGGCTGCTCTTGGCAGTGTACTGGTTGCCTGCGTTTTCATAAAATGTCTTATATAATAAACGATAAAGGATTATTTGTGCATAACATAAGACATTATGGTTTATAGGGTCAATAATATCCATGCCTTTACATAAGAATTTACTCTTCACTCTCATCAAGTTTGCTTAGATCATCGATTGCCGAAGGCGACATAATAATCTTGCGCCTCTTCCGCAGCTTAACCACCGTGGGATCAAAATTGTCCCGAATATCCTGATAATTTTCGGCTAACCATGCATTCGCCCGATCAATTTCCTCGGCAAGCAGTTTTTCAACGGCTGAGAATTCTGCCATCAATGGTTCGCAATTAGCCAAAAAATGCTGCCAGCGAATTTGCTTGAGGGTTGCTTGGTTGGCAAAGATAAAATGCCGGTTTGAGTCATGATCCCAATGCTTGTCCTGTATATAAATAGCGGGAGGCTGTTGAGCATTTAATTCACTCAGCGCCAGCCAGCGCTCTCGCTGGTAGCCATACCAACGGCTTTTCAGTTCATCGAGCTGCACTTCCTGCCCGGCGGCATCAATTTTCATATCCCAGAGAAAGCCGCCTTTTTCCTCCTTGCCATGGCTGCTGCCATCGACATATTCATGGGGAATTAGCCGCTCGATAGTTTCATTGCCAGCGGATTCGATTTCATCGAGAGCATAGGTGGCCAGGGAGGTGAAGGTGGCGTAGTAGAATTGCGCCTGGACTAATAGTCTTACCCAGCAGGGATGCTGAAAGGCGTAGTAGTCAATGCCTTTGTAATCGGGCAAATCCCGTTTGCGAGACCCTTCCTGAAACAGGTAATCCGCGTAGTCGTAATCATAGAGTGTCGGGAAATCCAGCAGGCTTTTCCCCTCTGCCATGCACTCATTGAGATAGATGTAATCTTCGCCAATGCCTGAAGTTAGCAGTTTTGCCCAGTTGAGTTGGTTGAGGTCAACGTGTGGAATATCGTCCCAGACCTCATCAACTTGCTCAGTTGAACATTTAATATCAAGCAAGGCGTCCAACAGTACGCACTGTATTTTTCGGTGCGCGTCTTCGCCCATGGTTGCCCGAAAGCGTTCCTGCTTGTCTGGCGACCAGGCGTAATACTGCACATCTGCCGCTATCAATGCTTTTCGAGCGGCGGATAGGATTTTCGATTTATCGAGATGGGCAAGTTTGTAGTTTGAATCCTTCATGCTCTGACGCCTCCATGTCTGTCATGCTTACTCTTTGGCCGACGCTAACATATGCATAATCAACCGAATCAAGGTGTCTTTTTGCTTCGGGTCAGATTCGGCAACCAGTAACGTCAATGCTGCCAACCCAGTGTCGTTAATAACGGTGTGGCCATTCGCGTCAAACAAACGGCGATTGCGGTTAAGGAAATCCACAAAGTTAAAGGGACGGAGGGATTAATTTTTGATCAGTTTATCGCCTGGTCGACCCCGCCTAGCTTGGCCGACGGGCCGTCCAATCCCCTGCTCGACCTGATCAATGAAATTATCTGAACCAAATAGCATCGAATAGTGAATAGCCTTTCTGATAGCGACTTTGTGTTCTTAAGCAAGCGCCTGACGAATAAGCTCTCGAAAGTCTGTACAGCGTTCTCTGCGAGGCACGGCAATTCCTTTTCTGCCAAAGATTGTGCGTATAGGTGCAATCAAGAACTATCTCTTCCTCAGCACTAAGATTGGTTAAAATTTAATCCCTCCGACCCCTTTTAGCCAGTTTTTGTATTACTTCTTCTAGAAATTTATACCTTGCCTCCCTATTCAATCTAGAATGCCTAGCCCGCCATTTAGCAATTCTCAGCGTCCGCTACAGTATTAACTTTTCTTCGAAACTAATTCATGCCTTCCAACTAATTGATTTCCTCCTCCTACGCTGTTACTACCCTCCTTATTAGTTGTGGTGCTTTGCGCAATTCAGCTAATAGCTCTAATCTACCAATTGTAGTGGCTCAGTAAATTTGTCCACTTAACAAGGGGTGATATGATCCCCGGCAAGTTAGGTAGGTACAAGTATGAGTAAAAGACAAAGACGTTCTTTCAGTCCAGAGTTTCGTTTGGAAGCGGCCCAGTTGGTCGTTGAT
>BQIY01000423.1 GCA_021604265.1 Nitrospirales bacterium | reverse complement strand
GACAAGCTTCGTGACCAATACAAACTCATGCGCTTCCACGGCATCTGGGACAAGTACGCGCTCTACGACATCCAGAACGACCCGCACGAACAACACAACCTCGTCGGCGACTACGAAGTCGAAAACAACGCCGGCACCGTCGACGGCGTCATCCGCACCAAGGCCAGCCCGGAAATCCAAAAACTCTTCTACGACCTGAGCAAACGCCTCGACGAACTGCTCGAAGAAACCGGCTGCCGCGCGGAGCCGAGCTGGAAGGTGTAACACGGCCTCACGCAAAGGCGCAAAGGCGCGAAGCGGTTTTGTCCGCAGATGACGCAGATGATTTTTGGACGTGTGTAGCGCCCAATTCCGATTGGGCGTTTGGGTACGCGAAAACGGCTAGGGGTTCTATATTTTCCTCGTTCCCATGCTCCGGAGGCTGTCTCAAAACCCGTCCGAATCAAACTTCCGCCCCTGGAAGGGGGAGGATTGAGGAGGGGGGCGTTTCAATTAGGCCGGTTTTGAGACAGTCTACTCCGCGTGGGAATGCATACACCTCATCCCGAGGGACCGCATCCCGTCACTACGTCATCCCGAGCGAAGCCGAGGGATCCACCCAGGTAACCAAAAGCGATAAGACCGCGCATCGCGCGCAAAACCAACTCGGAGTCCCACCATTCCCGCGCGCCATGCGCAGCGTCAACGGCGTCAATCGAACCCAAGCCAGCCCCGAATCCCAAAAATCTTTTACGACGTAAGCAAACGCCGCGAAGAAACCGGTTGTAGAGCAGAGCCTACCTGGCGGCGGTAGGTTAGCTACCTGAGTCGACTTCGGCTTGAGAGTAAATTCCAGTCAATGACTTGGGTTCTGCGATTCCCACGTCTCAACCAAAAACACGGCGAGCGTGCCTGCCAAGTTTACAGCGAGTTCAGCATGGCGTATTTGAGGACGTACAGGTAATTTTTTGCCCTTACCATGCGCGTCCCCGAGTCGGTTTCTGAGCGTACCGAGCCCTCCGACGATAGCGGAACAGCCGCCAAGTATTTGTTTGAATACTGGCTCTGTATGTTGAGATGGGGAAAGGTTTAGTTCTTTGGCGGTAAGCTTGTAGAGTTCCGAAAGGTCTGCATTGGTTTCATATTGAACTTTGCATTCGTCCAAGATGTGCTTACAGACAGTTTCTATGAGCGAACGGGCGGCAGTAATCGCGCCTTCGGGATCCGAGGTCCGTCTTTCAAGTGCCCGTTGCCATGAGCGGTGAACCTCGCCCGAATCGAAGCTTTGTAGCGAAACTGAGATCCCATTGTCTGAGGGTACGATGGCTCCTTGTTCCAGTCTTAATAAAAGCGGTTGAAACTGTTCCCAAATGTACTGTCGGCGCTCCGCGTAGGTCGAGAACTTGTGCTTTATGAACTGCCAGAATTGAGCGAGATTTCGATTCGTACGAACAAAGGAAGGCACGAACTCGTTTGTGTTTGAGTTGTCCAAGAATTCACGCCGGAGAGTTACGTAGTGTTCATTGTCGCCGTTTCCGCCAGTCGCCTCCGAAACCAGAAGGCTCTGAAGGTACTCGACACGTTCGACATCGTTGCTGAGGTCATCCATTGCGTTGGCCAATCCGACTTGTCCTATAAGGCAAGCTTTTTGCGGGTCAATCTCTAGTATGTTCGATAATCTGTAGCATACGGAAAAAGGGATTGCGCGCATCGTGAGTAGTGCTACTGGCAAGCGATCGCAATCTTTCTATACGGTTTTTGTACTCACCATTGATGACAAGTTCAAGACCATCGATTCTCTCCAGATGCGTAGTGAGATAGCCCCTTGGAACGACAGGTGACCAAAACATGAATTGTCGATTGTCAAAACTCGATAGGTATTTCGCTGCGTACGCTTTCTGGCGTTCGTATTTCTTTTGCACGCGTTGAACTGTCTCAACGTTACCCTTGTACAACAAACCACGAATATGAGTTGAAACTTCGCACAAGTAGGCCGTATTGGTTTCGAAATTCAATCCTACTACATCGAGTTCCGTTAAGCCCTTTAGGCCGCCCCCTGGTGGTCGGATATTATAGTCGACGAAATCACATTTCTCTATCAGTTGTAGATGAGCTCCGACGATGTATTCACCAATATCGGTAAGCATTTTTTGTTTCGCCCTCCCGTATGCGCATTTGATTCTAATCCGAACATGACGAAGGCACAATTCCAATTGTCGAATTTTATTTGCAGGGGCAAATCGATGATTGCCGCAAACTTTCTCGCGCCGGATTTGGATGCGGCTTCATAACGAGTAGCCTGCTTCGAGGTGTCGAGTGATGTGTGCCATCTATAGTATTGTTGGGTAGAGGAGATTGTGCGCTTGGTGCAGTGTGAGGTAAACCCATACAATACCTTTATTTACTTTGCCAATCTGGGTATAGGTTGTGGGGATATTGTTATGGCTAATTCTCTCTGGAAAGTCTATATGCGCTTTGAGGCTGTTTTTGCCATTTTCAAAGCGCCAATTATCAGTGTGGCAGCGATGATTCTGGGGTGGTTTCAGTCGCTTCCGCTAATGAATATTTTCGTTGGAGGTGTTCTTGCGTTCGCTGGGTCTCATTATTTATTCGCCTTGGCGCATAGACGTATCTTGCGCTGGGGGATCACTCACCAAACCAAGGACTTAGTTAGAGACTGGATGATGGATAACGGTTATGGTGTTAGGTTTGCCCCGGATGTTGAGATTCAGGGTCTAGAAGAACCATTCGAGAACATTCAATGGCGCGTCGAGGCTCAGGATACATATGAAAATCGATTCTACATTGAGCGCATTTCGCCACTAGGCATCCCAGCGCTTGCGGTAAGGTATTTTTGGGCATATGAGCATGATCCTTACAAAGCAATTGAAAAAAGTCCGCATGGCGACGAACTAATATTTGAGCTGAATAAGGAAATGGAAAGAAGTGGGGTCTGGATATCTCGTGATGCCGAAGAAGACCCTGAAATCCCAGTGTATTGGGCGACACAATACTTACCCTTACATGAAGACTTGGGGCAGCGGGATTTAGTGATGGCCATTATGTCCCTGTCGCGCGGTTATAGAATTATTGACGACAGCCTGCATCTATTGAGTAAAAAGGCAGCAGCACTATCACAGTTACCAGCTCCTGATATTTCGCCATATCAACCGCAGATAGTATCTGACACTAAGCCGCTAAATGGGTCGGATTCCAGCCCACGAGCGAAACATTCGGAAGATGGAAATGACAACTAGTGATACCATGTCGCCCTTTCAACG
>BQIY01000422.1 GCA_021604265.1 Nitrospirales bacterium | reverse complement strand
CACATTTTCTCCGTTTCCCTCTCGACCTTCGAGTCAAGTGACCCTGCAAGTCATTACCACCGGCGCGGGGAGCGGGACCGTCACGAGTAATCCTGCCGGCATTTCTTGTGGTACAGACTGCTCGGAATCCTATCCCAGTGGCACCGTAATGACCTTGTCTGCCTCTCCCAATCGCGGCTCCCTCTTTCTTGGCTGGAGTGGCGGCGGGTGCAGCGGAACCGATCCTTGCGTCCTCACGCCCGCGACAAATTCCATCGTGTCGGCCATCTTTACCACCCCGTCCCTCACCAAAACCAGAAATGATTTGGATGGCAATGGGGCCGCAGATCTACTTTGGCGCAATACCAAGAATGGGAGCACCGCAATCTGGTTGCTAAATGAGACAGGTGTTGCCGCCTCAGGCTTCCCCAGCGGCGTGCCACCGGCCTGGCACATCGCCGGGATCGGCGATGTGAATGGCGATGGCAAGGCCGATGTCATCTGGCGGCATACCACGAGCGCCACCGTGGCCATCTGGCTGATGAATGGGGTAACCATCACTTCCGTGGGCTTTCCCGCCAGTGTACCCACGGCTTGGAGCCTGGAAGCCGTTGAAGATGTCAATGGAGATGGCCAAGCCGACCTGCTCTGGCGTAATACAAATGGTGGCAATACGGCGATCTGGTTGATGAACGGAATCAGGATCGCCGCCTCGAGTTTTTTGGGGAAAGTGCCACTTGCCTGGAAAATCGCGGGAATGGGCGATGCGAATGCGGATGGCAAGGCGGATATCATCTGGCGTAATGGGACAAGCAACGCGGTGGCCGTATGGCTGATGAACGGGGTGACCATATTGTCAGTCGGCTTTCCCGGCAGCGCCTCACCGAATTTTCAGATCACGGGAATGGGCGATGTCAACGGGGATGGCAGGGTCGACCTCGTCTGGCGCAACACGAGTACCGGGGACGTGACAGTGTGGCTGTTGAATGGGCCCACCATTGCCTCAACGGGGTCACTGGGGGGATTGCCGTCGCAATGGCAGATTGCACAGGTGAGCGACACGAATGGCGACGGCAAAGCCGATGTCTTCTGGCACAATAACGTCAGTGGGCAAGTGGCCGTGTGGAGGATGAATGGATTGAGTATTGCCGCCACAGTCTTTCCGGGAAAGGCGTCGACCAATTGGCAAATTCAATAACTTGAGGTGGTTGCTCGGTCCCGGATTCGTCTACAGCGGGACCGAGCAATGGATTTGTTAGGTTTCAGGTGAGAAACCTTAGGAAGTTCGGTATCACCGCAGCAAAAATACAACCATGCTGCCCTTTCCAGACTTCTTCCAGGACAAGGCTTTCTGAGTGAAGTGTTCGAGGACAAGGAAAAGAGCTCAAAGTTCCTCGATTTTTATGGTACCCCCCGCTACTGGCGATTTGGGAAAAGGAGTAACCAATATTGATTTTATTCAACCAAAGAGTTAAAGACTGTCCAGCCAAGCGAGTTGCCTTTTCCACGAAGAGTGGGTGCGCAATTGAAAAGGGATGTTCGGGTTCTCGATGATACGGGAACAAGAGTCTCATGGATGAGCGTGGGTAGACAGGAGGTTCCTGTTCCCCACGCTTTTTTTTGCCAATGGTATCAGCGAACTCAAATGACAGTTTTATCATGAGAATTTGGCAGAGCCGGTTAGGGTATCGCCAGATTTTTGATTCATAATTTTTCATTATTTTCATGATGATTTCATCAAATGAAAGGGTACATCACATGTCACAAGCCCCCCACACAAACATGAACGGCAGATGTTTATCATGGAGGTATATTCCCACTTTGATCATGCTGTTATTAAGCATTGGGTTAACGACACTTCCTGATACGGCACAGGCCGCCATCGCCTTGCAGGTGGAGGTAAATCCAGATCCGGCCTTAGCCGGCGAACTCTTGGACGTACAGTTTACCGTGACCAATAACGGCGGGAACGCAAGCGGGAACGTGACGCTCTCTTTTGTCTATCCGGCTGGACTTAATAGCATTTCCGATCTTACGAAAGAGTTTCCAGGCGATTGCCTGGGTTCTACTTGTGAACCAGGCGAGACGGCCGTTGTCAATGTTGGGGCATTACCGGCTGGCAAAGGGAAATCGGTTTCTCTACGTCCTCGTATTCTTGGTAGCGCCACAGCAGGAAGCAACATTGTTTTGAATGTCGATGTTCTAGAAAACTCGGTTATGCAAACATCGGCGAGCAGCTCTATTACGGTGGCTACCAGCCGGATTCTCAATCTTGTAGTTGCCGAGAGTCAGGATCCAGTCTCTGTTGGCGATGCGCTCACCTTTACATTGGACTTTGGAGTCTCGATATCCAGTGCGGGTTCGCCCAATGCTATTTTGAGCTTCCCGTTGCCAACTGGCACCACCTTTCAATCCGCCACGCAAGGAGGCAGCCTTGTGAACAATAACAGGGTGGACTGGTCGCTGGGCAGTCTGAACCCTGGGGAGAGCGGTCAGCGGAGTTTAACGGTGACCGTGAATGGGGGTATTGCAAACGGTACCATTTTAAACACTGAGGCCGTATTCTCCGATTCGGCTATCCCCGCGAATCAAACCCGCGCAGTCACCACCACGAGAGTTCAGGCCCCGGTGTCAATGGATTTACGCGTTTCGGCAACTCCAAGCCCAGTTATGATCGGTGAGCTTATTGACCTCGAACTGACCGTGACAAACATGGATACCGTGAGTCGTTCCAATGTCACCGTGGCTCTAAAATTTCCAGATGAATTTGTTTCTCTATCCGAGGGCTTATTCCCTGGTGACTGCGTGGGCTCTACCTGCGAACCCGGTGAAGTAGCCATCTTTAGCGTGGGGACGCTCGCTGCTGGGAAAGGATGGACGATTTCGTTGCCTCCTCAAGTGGCCGCCGGCATCTCCGACGGCCGACTTGTCAGAATCGAGGCTTCGGCAAGTGATACTTCAGGAGATATGGTTGAGGCATCCACCAGCTTGCGGATTCGTAACACCCGAGATCGAGATTTGCGCATCGCTGTCGATCGAGACCCGGTCGCACCTGGCCAGAATATGACCTACACGTTCAGCTACGGAATTCTTAGCAGCGGAGCCGGATCGCCTAATGCCAAACTGAGTCTCAAGCTTCCTGAGGGCACATCCTTCGTGTCGGCAAGCAACGGAGGCATGGTCAACAATAATATAGTCGAGTGGGCACTGGGACCGCTTAACCCCGGCGAGGGAGGCATCCGCACGGCAGTCCTCACTGCGAGTTCCGGTTTATTGTCTGG
>BQIY01000421.1 GCA_021604265.1 Nitrospirales bacterium | reverse complement strand
TTTTCGATCAATAGCCCAACACCGGGAACAGGGTTGACATAATGCACGTACCCGCAATTATCACAGGCAGGGCGCAACCGTCCACCTTCTTCGCGTTGGGTCAATTCTGAACTACAAATAGGGCAATATTTAGGCATCTTGGTTGGCATGAGCCTCCTTATTAGAGAGTAATGATATACCCATCATAGCATAAAGTCATTCATACCAACGCATGACGATAAAAAATAATTTCAATTGCCACATAAAATATTTAAATCAAAAGCCCTAAACCACGCACCAATTGGAACGCACCCAAACCTAGAATCAGCACAAATAAACCGCGTCGTTTCATCAACTGATTGTCAGGGGTCTGCCCCCATAAGCGAATCGTACTTAAGGCAATTCCGATAGCCACGATACCTAATGCAATCGCTGCATAATCAGTCTGTGACACAATCTGCCCGTTGACGGTTGAGGTAGTCGAAAAATTGCAGATAAATGGCATTGCCGCAACAACAATCCCTGCAATTTCGCTCTTATCAGGGAATGAGGTTGGTGGACCGTAAAACTTCTCTTTCTCTTCCATTGATTGATATTATCTCCCTTGAAAATAGATTTAAGCAACGTCATTGAGCGGTTCGACAATGACCTTAAGCCCCAATTTTTCGAGTCGCCGAATGAGTTGCTTTTGTATAGCTTCTTGTTTACGTTCATCAAAATAATTATCACCTAAATCAACATACTCGGTTCCATTTTTAATGATGTGGTAGGCAATGACCAGAATCGAATGGGCAACAGCAACAGCCGCCCGTTTCTTGCCACGTCGTGACGAAAGGCGACCAAATTGAGCCGACAGATAGTTTTTTTTGCTCCGTCCAACTGCGTGAGCGGCTTGAACCAGCCCAGCTTTCAAATACCGATTGGCTTTGTTAGTCCGCGAGGATCGATTGCGTCCAGCACTCTCATTGCGTCCCGGAACCAAGCCAGCCCACGATGCCGCATGTCCCGCACTATGAAAGCGACTCATATCGGTGCCTAATTCTGCAATAATGACCTGAGCCGTCTTCTTATCGACACCGGGAATCGTGTCCAGACGCTCAATGAGATCATTCTGGTCGAAAGGGCGTATCAGTCGATCAATCTCCTCTTCCAAACGATCTAACTTGGCATTTAAGTCGTCAATATGCTCCAAGTGTAAGGTCAGTAACAAGCGATGATTGGCTTTAACATAACCTGTCAACGCTTGTTCTAGATCGTCAATCTTGCTTCGCATCCGACCTTTTGACAGTTGAGCTAAGGCTTCGGGGTCTTCTATGCCAGCAATGAGGGCTGTCAACATCTCACGTCCAGAAACACCCATAATGTCGGTTGCCACTGATGAGAGTTTGATGTTGGCATCTTCTAAGACCTTATGTACACGATTGATTTCACGAGTCCGCTCATTGATCAGATGGCTTCGATAGCGCACAAACTCCCGCAATTCGCGTTGCGCCACTTCGGGAATATAGCTGGCTTTGAGTAAGCCATGTTGCAATAGTTGGGCTATCCATTGAGCATCTTTGACATCTGTCTTGCGACCCGGCACAAACTTAATGTGCTTGGCATTCACAAGCAAGACTTCAAACTCACTCTCTAATACATTGAATACGGGCTTCCAGTACACACCTGTGCTTTCCATTGCCACATGTGTCACCTTCGCTTCTCGAAGCCAATCCGCTAAGCTTAATAAATCGGCGGTCATTGTCTTGAAGGTACGAACCACAATCTGCCAACTGCCACCCTCATCGGGGACAATCCGACAAGCGACTACTGTCTTCTTATGCACGTCTAATCCAGCACAGCACTCATAAAGCACTTCCATCTTACACCTCTTATACTCACATCATAACGGATGTCGATACCATTGAACCTCGCCTTTGAGGGTATCTCCCTTACGTGCTCATCCCTTGCGGGTGGCGACATCTTTATGTGCTTCTGAGGTTCAGGGTCCAACTCCTCTACGGATTCGCAATACCAGAGAAGAACCGACCTCGACGGTATCTATCCTTATTTTCATTCCTTTGATGTGGCGACGCAAGGCGGCATGGATAACTCCTCTGATTAACATTGTTATCCATAGTGTAATATGAATCCGATGCCGATATCGTAAAAAACCCATATATTCTACAAGGGTCAAGTGATATGCGGTCTTACAAAACCCAAAACACGACTTAAAGAAACGAAGTGCTTGCGTCTATGCGATGCCTGTGCGACACTCCCTAATAAATAATAATGTTGATAAGAATGGAGCATGTCATGCGATTAGGTGTGATGGCAGGGTATTCAGGTGCAACAATAGAACTCCCAATGGAACTTATTTTAGAGGCAGATCGCTTAGGGTATTACTCTGTATGGACATCAGAAGCCTATGGATCAGATGCGATTACACCCTTAGCTTGGATTGGCGCACTGACCCAACAAATCAAGCTAGGCACAGCAATTATGCAAATGCCTGCACGTACTCCAGCCATGACCACCATGACAGCTATGACACTCGATCAACTCTCAGGTGGGCGTATGTTGCTTGGATTGGGCTTATCAGGTCCGCAAGTGGTCGAAGGATGGCATGGACGCGCCTATGGGAAACCATTGGGTAAATCACGCGAATATGTGGAGATTGTCCGCCATATTTTAGCACGAGAAGCCCCACTTCGATATGATGGCGAACACTACAAAATCCCATATCAGGGAGAAGATGCAACTGGATTAGGTAAGCCACTCAAAAGTATCTTGCATGGTCGTCCAGAGGTTCCGATTTATCTGGCATCAATTGGACCCAAAAATGTGACGCTCACGGCTGAAATCGCTGACGGATGGTTACCGATTTTCTTCTCTCCACAAGCCTATAGCGAAACCTATCAACAATATATTGAGGCGGGATTTGCAAAAGCAGGGCAGGGCAAGAGTATCGAGAATTTTGATATTGCTCCCTCAGCGACAGTCATTATCGATGATAACCTTGAGATGGCTTACAACCAGATGAAACCCCAACTGGCTTTGTATATCGGCGGGATGGGCGCAAAGGGCAAAAATTTCTACTTTGATTTAGCTTGTCGCTATGGATTCGAAGACGCAGCAGAAATCATCCAAAACTTTTACTTAGAGGGTAAACGGGGTGAAGCAATGATGGCTGTGCCTGATGCACTGGTTGATGCTGTTGCCTTAATTGGCTCAAAAGACCGTATTAAAGACCGTATTCAGATGTGGAAAGATAGCCCAATTACGACGTTGAATATCACAGCATTTG
>BQIY01000420.1 GCA_021604265.1 Nitrospirales bacterium | reverse complement strand
GTACACTCAATCAAAATGTCCCGTTTCAGGGCGCGACGTTAAGACAATTGCGCGCATTCGTACAAGGCAACCGCATTCGGGTCGAAGGGCAAGCGACGGACAGTGGTACAGGCTGGTCGGCAGTTTCAAATTTTAGTTTCTTCATCGACTTAGCACTCGAAAGTGGTAGCATTGTGGTTTCAGCAACAGAACCAGACGTGGATACGGATGTGGATCTGGCCTGGTGGGTATGGCTTGTTAGTTTAGGACTTGGTGCGCTGTTTGGTGGAGTGGTAGGTGCTATTGTTGCAGCTATCGTTACAGCAATTGTAGAAGCCATTGTTGAAGGTGTTGCCGACAATCTCATTGGTGATGGCATTTCCGATGCCACATCGAATATACCGCCGATCCCCTTAGGCCCGATTGGAGAGGCACTTTCTGCTACCAACCTCCTACTTGATGATATGGAGCTGCATGGTACGGTGACACGTCGCTACAGTATTCCCATAAAAAGTGCAGGGACACGTACCCTCGATTCGGGGTTTGCCCTCGATCTTGATTCAGGTGTGGTGAGCCCGATGGGCTCAAGCAGTCTCAAGTATGATTTCTCTTGGGACGCGTATGCAGGAATTCGAGTCGGGCCAGGGGTTGGATTGCAGGTCCTGTCTCAGGACTATCATTCCATCACGCAAACAGATTTAGAAAAGTATGGTTATAACGGAAGCCTGATCTCACCGAACACAATCCCGTATTATATCCCGATTCCCTTCGTGTCATGGCCAACACTTGTCTTCGGTGTTTTGACGAATGAAGGACGCTTCGCAAAGGTAGCTGTCCAACGAGAACTCGATGGGGACCTGAGAGTGCGATACATGACCTATGATCGTGCAACGCCAACCGTAGGTCTGACAGAATCCTGGCGGGTCATTGAGAAGGGAAAAGAGGAGACATTCACAAATAAAGACTGCATTACATGCGTGCGATATGACGTCGCGTGGTATGGTGTCATAGAGGCTCAACCTCGACTTCTCTCGTATCCCATTGATTATCAGTGGTGCCTTTGTGGTCATGTACTTGAAGATGAGTCTGGTGAACTACAAATCGCATCCGGGACGATACGATACGAAATCTGTGGGAAACGCCTTCACCTTTGGACGACGCTTGGACAGGCTCTCGCATGTGAGCTCTGCATAAGCGCGATTGACCATCGAGATCGTGAGTTCTTCACTTGTATCAAGGTCAATCAGCCAGGGTCGAAGACGAGATGCTGCCAGCCCGGACGGACTATACCCAAGATCCCAATTCAGTACCTTGACGTGGATAACAAGCTTGCGCTCGCGCAGTGGGAGTCCATAGACAGCTCCATGTTCAATGAGCATCTGAGGCGAGCCATACACGATGGAGTAAGGACTCGAAGTAAATCCTAACCAGCCACCAATTAGAAATAGGTTTTGATTTAAGTCGCAGGGGCTTACGCCCCTGTGACTTATGACGAATCCAACCGCCACATTCAAACATGAAATGCTCCAAGCTCTTCCTGAAACACCTCGTACGGGGTTCGATAGTGTAAACACTTCTGTCGTCGATGGTTAAATAAAAAGAGAAAGCTTTCTTTTTCTAAAGTTTAGTTAATGGGGGTCAGATTACTTGTTTCATGACTTAGAACAGGGGACCTTCACATTTTTTCAATGGGAATGGATAACCCATTTGTCCTTTGTCTCTCGCTTGGTCCGCATGCAACGCCTCGACACGCTAGAAGAAATCGTGGCTCTTCAATACGATTCGGTAGAGAACCCCACCGTCGTGACAGACCCCGATAGCCAGGTCACCTTCACCTACGATGGCCTGAATCGGGTGTTGACAGCCGCGACGGCGGATCTTGGTGGGCAACCGACCGTAACGCTCACCAGTGTCTAAAATGCGGTGGGTAACCGGAAGCAAAGGGCTCACTCATTAGCCTGTCTCTCTTTCTGGAGCTCTTTCTACAAGGAACTTTTCTTTCCCCTGCTTCCCCACGTATGATGGCAGCGGTTCAGACAGTTAAGACCGTTGTCTGATTGGTGCTTGCATTATTTGCCCGTCCATTAGCGTGGTTCCGAGGGCTGGGGCCTCGTTCATTGGTGGCGCCTAGCGACCCCGTTTAGAAGTATTCCTTTATGCCCTTCCTGCCGTCGGGTCTGAACCCTTTGACCGTTCCCCCTTCAATCATCCTTCCAGGAGGTCTATCATGCCCAAACCCGGCCGGTCGTCGCGTTCAAAGGCCCCTCACGGGGAAACCCTCTCGCCGTTCAATCCGCATGCCGCTGGTATCGATGTGGGAGCGACCGAAATTTTTGTCAGTGTGCCCCCGGCTCGGGACCCGCAGCCTGTCCGGTCGTTTTCCAGCTTTACGCATGACCTACATACTATTGCGCAATGGCTGACGACTTGTCGAGTCACGACCGTCGCCATGGAATCCACGAGTGTGTATTGGATCCCCTTGTATGAAATCCTCGTGGCCGCCGGGTTCGAGGTCGCGCTGGTCAATCCGCGGGCTTTGAAAAATGTTCCCGGACGGAAAAGCGATGTCTGCGACTGTCAATGGATTCAACAACTCCATTCTTATGGCTTACTCCGTGCTTCGTTTCGGCCTGATGAAGAGATCGTGGCCCTGCGCAGTGTGATTCGCCATCGCGAAATGCTGATCACGTATCGGAGTGCCCATATCCAGCATATGCAGAAAATTCTGCATCTGATGAACCTCCAATTCGATAAGGTCATCAGTGACATTACGGGTACAACGGGACTCCAGATTCTCCGAGCGATTGTCGCGGGCGAACGCGATCCCGCCGTGCTAGCTCGTTTCCGGGATCCGCGCTGCAAACACCCACTGGATGTGATTCAGCATTCCTTGGAAGGACATTACAAGCAAGAGCATCTCTTCCAATTACACCACGCGTTGGCTTTATATGATTACTATACGGAGCTGCTTGTTCAATGTGACCAAGAACTGGCCCGCGCTTACACGACCCTGCCGGTCCAGTCCGCTCCTGGGGCAAGACCTTCGCCGCTCGCTCCAAAGCGGCGGGCTCGGGCTCGCAAACATGAACCCGCCTTTGATCTCCGCACGAGCCTCTATCAGCTGTGTGGGGTGGATCTCACGGCGATCGATGGCTGTCAAGCTATCACGATTCAAACCGTGCTGGCCGAAATCGGAATCGATATGCGCCCGTGGCGGACCTGTGGCCATTTTACCTCCTGGTTGGGGTTATGCCCGTATCGAGATATTTCGGGTGGGAAGGTCTTGC
>BQIY01000419.1 GCA_021604265.1 Nitrospirales bacterium | reverse complement strand
GTGCTCAAGAACGAGCCTTAGATACTGAGCAGGTCTTTGATCTCAATAAGGACGAATGAGTAGATGAGAATGTTTTCTTAACTGGGAGAATGAGTCCTATTCCCTCCTCACAAAGTCCCTGAGAGGTAACCATCTCTTTTCCATGCTTACATGAGCCGTTGGACAAACATTGATAGCCAATGGCTCACAAAAAGCTGAGGAGCAGAGAGATTTGCACTAAAGGGCCATATATCTGTCGCATGGTTTCTTGCAAATTTGAACGTGAAATTGTTAGGGATACTTAGTTCGATCTTGCTCGAAATGGTGCTGTCTGGCAAATGTACGGACTATGGCGCTCATTTCCTGTGAAATTATCTCGTCCAACTATTGTGAATTGGACTCAATGCCAGACCTTCCGTTTTGATTAGTCTTAATTCAAAAGTGCTTATGAGTAAGTAAAGCAGAGCTCATGTGATGAGCTTCCACATGTTCTCCCATGTTTCCTAAGGTCCTTCTCATGGTATTTCTCTATACAACAAGGGTCTATTTGTTTATGATTGTTCCATTTTCATTGCTCAACGTCTTTATGCGTCTTTAACGGCTACCCCTATGGTAGGTATCCAACAGGAGCGAGTCGTCTGGCAGGCCTTTCCTTCATGGGGGCAATTTAGTTGGCTCTACTTCTTCACGTTCCTGTCAGCACTGCGAGGAATCTTGTTTCTTCGCTTTGGTCTGCCTGGCTGGCCGTTGTGGTTGACTGGTGCGGTGGTGTTATTTTTAGTCGTTGTTCTTATTCGTCGTTGGGCATATTATGTCATGACTCCGACGCGCGTGATTATTAAGAACGGATATACTCACCATGAAGTGAGTTCTCTCAAGCTTGAAATGATTAAAAATGTGGATCTTGTGCAAGGCCCGATTTCTCGATTTTGGGGAATTGGAACCCTGGTTATTCAATCGATTGAATCCGGAATAGAGCTAAAGCTGCGTGGCGTGAAGGACCCTGATGTCGTAGAAGCAAAGTTGAAAGCGTTGTTGCCAGCGCGGAATGCAGATGCTCAAGATTTGTCATAATTTCGATTTCTCCCTGTTTCCTTGAGTTCTTATCCTGAGTTCTATTGAAAGCCGTCTTCAATTTCTTGCTTTTTGCACCATTACTAAAACAAGTCGTGTAGAAAAATTACTCTTCTGTTCATTCAACTCTTTTGGCCAATCCCAAGATTTTTCTTGATGTACTGTTTCTTAGGAGATTTCTATCGCACGGTAAGGTCCTTGCTGAGCAAGAACAGTGAAGTTCGTTTGTCCTAGGTGGAAATCTATGCGAGGAATTTGTCACAGTGTATTTATTGAGTGACGGACAATGATTTCATCAGATGACTATGATTTTGAATATTCTTCTAATTCAATTACCATGAGAAAGGAGCATGTGGATGAAAGTCTTGTTGGCAATCGAGAAAACTCGTATTTCATCAGGCGCTATTCAGATACTCAAGAAGTTATTTCTGCCTAAGGGGTCCAGTCTTTTTCTTCTTCATGTGCATTCCATTCCTCAAAAGATTACCGGTCTTGCAAAAGAGCGAATTTTGAAACTCTCAAAGCATGTGCAAGAGGTACAAAAGGAAGAGCTTGAACAGACGAATCAGTTTCTGAGTAAGGTCGAGAACTCGCTAAGGCACCAACAAGTGCGATTTCGGTCTCTTGTGAAAAAGGGCTTTCCGGGTGAGGAGATATTAAAGCTCATTCGAACGAAAGGGGTTGATCTCGTGGTTCTTGGTACACGAAGCTATTCCAAAGTGACCGGCCTGGTACTCGGCAGTGTGAGTCAATGGGTGTTACAGGAGGCGCCTTGCTCCGTCTTGATCGCACGGAATCACCCACGAAAGAAATTGAATGATCGTACAATAAAACTACTTTTGGCCACGGATGGATCGTCCGATGCACAAGCGGCCATCGACTTTGTCAATGCCCTGGAATTACCACCTCTCTCACAGATCACCGTACTTCATGTCATTAAAAAACAGGTGTATGAGACGGAACTAGCTTTGAGGATGACTCGAAAGGATGAAGCAGAATTTGCCAAATTAGCGGAAGAGCTCTTTAAGGCTCGAGGGCGAGAAGGGGCAAAATTGTTGAAAGATACTCGAAAGGCATTATCTTCTCATAATGTTCATGTTGATGAGCAGTTGGTCTATGGCAAGGCGGAGACGGAAATCCTTAAGTCTGCGCGAAATATGAAAGCCGATCTCATTGTCGTGGGTTCGCGTGGTTTGTCGGGGCTCAAGCGAATGTTCCTCGGCAGTGTATCAAACAAGATTGTCCATCATGCTGGATGTTCGGTGGCGGTCATTCGTCGCCAAAACAAGAAGTGAATCTCCGAAATCTTAGGACAAAAGACTGTTTTGTCATTTGAATTGGATGCGAAGAGTCAAAAGAAGAGAATGCGTTTCGTGTCTGTATGAAGCAAGTCTGAGCCATCTTTCGAATGGTAATGAATAAGTGTGAAGCCAATATCCCAACCTCGCAATTGTTTGAACACCACATCCCACGTAGTGTTGCGGTTTAAGCATTGAACAACTGAGTCACTCTATAAAACATCGTCCTCATCCCTACCTTTATGAAATCAATACATGGGTTTGGCTAAGAGAACTCGGACAGCGAGCCAATAAAAGCATTCGTCTTGGTGATGTGCTAGATCAAGAATGGGATGCTCTTTAGAGTAAGGGGTTTGATTGCATATGGTTAATGGGAATTTGGGAACGAAGTCCTCATAGTCGTTCAATTGCGCGAGGTGACCGAGGATTACAGAAAAAGTATGGTCAGGCTTTACCAGGTTAGACCGTCAACGATGTGGTCGGGTCACCATGCCCGACATGCGTTTTTATCATCAAAGGTCAGCTTGAAGCAAAGAGAGTTCGGTTATCTGTTCAGCTCGCGCGAATGAAAGAAGAGCCTATCGATCATGAAACGATCGACCTGTATGGTCGTCTACTTCGAATGACTCATGAAGAGGTCTTTCGCAAAGGTCATTGTTTTCTTCTTGCGATAAATGCGGCTTGTGACTCTTCCTTTACCAACTTCATTGGTTATCTTTGGGAGTTTTACATTGTATTACAGATTATTGTCGTAAATTTGGGATCTTTTGAATCGCAAGGTTTTCTACCTCTCATTGACCGTCGTGAATGTGAGAGTGAGCCTTCTTCATTCTTTTCGTATCGTGACGAATTAACTGGGCAAGAGTACGCATCCAATTATAAAGACATCGTGCGTCGTGGACTGTATATATTCGCCTGAAGCCTTTCGGCCCTCA
>BQIY01000418.1 GCA_021604265.1 Nitrospirales bacterium | reverse complement strand
AGCGCTGGGGTCAAAGTTAGGCATAGGCGGAGCGAAGCGACGTCTAAAAGATAGGCATAGGCGGAGCGAAGCGACGTCTAACTATAGGCATAGCGGAGCGAAGCTCCGTCTAATAATAGGCATGGGAATTAGGGCGCTTGTCTAAAGTCATCATATACTGCTGCCTGCCACCAGTTCAGCGGCGACTGTGTAGCCTGATCGGTGGTGGACATGCTTGCCAACATGCTTGGCCGGGGGTTCGAATCCCTCATTTTTTTTTTTTTTTTTTTTTTTTAAATAAACATGTTTCTTTCTCTTTTTATTTTATTTTTTTCTAATTTTCTTTTTCCATTATTCTTCTCGATATTTACATTTAATTCCTTATTAGCTTTTGCTTACTATTTTACACGGTACTCTATCTTCTAAAAAATTTATTGCACTTATTATTTATTATAATTCTAGTGCGTAGCTGATACATCATTAGGGATGCAATACATGTATGCGCACACCGCTTTAGGACTCTTTAGAAATTATCGGGTAGGAGGGGATCCGAACTCATCTATGAGCTCTTTAATAACATCATTGGCTCCTGAGCAATGAGCAATCCTTTGTTCCGGGAGCTTTTCTTTTACCCATTCAAGATAACAACACTGTTCAGCGTAAAAAAATTTCTTCCAATCTTTCACAAGTTCCCGTTCTCGTGTGTCCACATTTCTACTGCGCGATGATTTCCGTTTGTGAGGAGACTCAGGTGTGGTGGTGCGGCGCTCATTCTTGCCACTTTTAATGTTGCTATCTTCACCATTGGAGTGCTCTTGAGCATTGGGGGGTGAATCTTGAGGCGCATTGGGAGTGGTGCGGTTTCTGACAGTGTTGGAATTGAAAACGGGTTCAATGACGCTCTCATCCGGGTCGAGCATTCCGCTAAAATCTCCTCCGTCTTCACCGCTGCTGTAATCCCACTCACTTGCACTAGCACCTTCATCATCTGTATCTTGAATGTAGTCAGCGTCCTCATCGTCACCGCTGCTGTACTCTTCATCTCGGAGCTCCTTGTCGGCGAATTTGGCGTTGTCGATGGCGTAGAGTAATGCACGCCTCCTTCTGATCTTCTGCTTCTTAGCAGCAGACGTCTCGCCTGTCTCCCATAGTGCTTGAAGCTCGGGTCGTTGTTTGATCTTGTCCGTGCTGCTGCCTGCGAGGTGGAACCTCCTTACCGTCAGACTGTACCAATATCCAACGATATGCCTGAAGTCTACTTGGCTGAGCTTCTCGATATTCCGCGCTATCATTAACACATCATTTACTGTCGCCCGAGAGAGCCTTGCCCTGGCAGAGGCTTTTATCTTGTTGCTGGAAGAAATCAAGCATTCGACCGGCATTGAGGTAGGGCCCATGGCAAGAGCGTTTGCGTAGAGCAGTATGATTTGGCTGTCCAAAGTGACGCCCATGATTGCTTCGCCTGCGACAGCGTTAAAAAGTCGAGCTACAAAGACTGTGATTGTGTCACTGGAGATGATGTCTTTTCGGCGGAGGGCCCACTCTTTGACCTTGCTAAAGTGCGCCACCAGCAAGCCCTTGTCACTGAAGTCGTATGCGTTTGCGAGGCGTCTTACAGCCTTCTTACCAAATTGCTGAATGAAGTCTGAACGTGTGTGGTTAGGGTTTGTCCAACGAGAGTGCCACGTTCTCGGTAGTAGAAACTCCATGTCCTTTTCGACGCCTGTATCTGCAAGTTTTTCTTGAAGGTTGCTTTTCAGGCGGTTGATGATGTCGCGGCGTGTAGACTCAAATGAAGCAGCAGCGCTGTAATCTGTCCGTCTCCCTCGCTCTTTAGCCATCTCGTACTTTCCATACATCTTGTCACCCTGTACCATCTTAGACACGAGGTGCTCTCCGCCACCCGCGATTACGCCTTTTGCTAGGATCGAAAGCCGCTGAATTGCGTCTTCTCTAATGGTGGGGAGCTGCTCAAACGTAACATCTGTTTCCTGCTGCTTCTCGCATAAGAAAGTGTAGATGAAAGTTATGTCGTGCACCAGCCCCAGTAGTTGATGATTCTTCTTGTTCAGCAAAGATTTTAGCAAGGGAGAGGACTGGAAAGAGCGTACTTTTAGTGAACCCCAGTTTTCGATCCGTGAATGGTTTTGGATATATTACCTCCTTTTTCTCTTTACTATCGGAAGATGCAGCGGATAGATCGGTGATGATCTGTTTGTGATTGTGTAGAACTGCTTTCACAAGTTTCAACAGATGAGGCCCCATGCGAACAGAGGAGTACGACGGGAATCTGGTGTGATACGTGTTAGGTTGATGTGTGGTGTGGTGTGTAAGGCGTGGTGTGTGATGTGTGTCGCGTTGTGTGATGTGGATATGATGTAGTATGTGGTTACCGTTTGAGGGTCGATTCAAGTTTAGCGGATACTTGGTTCAGGCGTTTCAACCTTGTTTTCCCGCGGTAGTATCGCTTGACAGATAACAACAGGTTTACGAGTTTCTCCAAACATTCAAACCCCTGGAAGTAGGAACAACGTAAATGTGTGTTAAGTGGTATTAATTATAATAGAAACATACCTTTTTGGAATCAAACACGTGTTTAAACGCGAGCGAACCCCCGTGGCAGCCGCAAATTCTTTTGATGAGACGCCGTCCGAGTTCACTCTCTAGCTTGACCCCCAGGCCGTTGAGGCGACCTGTGTTCATTGATGTTCCATCAAAAGATATCGAGTGGATCTTGTGCTGGTGGGTTTTCCATGCGCCCTCTTTTAATGCATTGAACGCATTGATGATGGCTTCGAGAGCGCCGTCTGCGCCGATGCCGGAGTATTCGCCTATTGGTGAAAAAAATGTAAATTAGAATATTACAATGGGCTTATGGTGAGGGTTGGGGTCACCTGATAAAAAGGCATGTTTTAACAATCCGCGTCGCGTCACCACCCTTAATATTATCCACTGATTGTCTGTCTGGATGTGATCAAGCTCGCCATCAACGATGATTGATATGCTGATCGCGGACTCGAGTAGCTCCATGATGTCCGTTTTTCTCAGGTACATGGCTGTGCATGAAAGTATTTCTCGAATGAAATCAAGTGACGTGTGGTGCGTCATTCGCCTCTTTAGATCGAAAGCGGTGAAGTCCTCCAACTTATGACTCGTCGTGTGACGTCGGTTGGACATGAAGTAGCGCGCGGGCCATGAGTATGCGCTGACAGTAAGACATGTGGCGTCTGTTACGATAGACATGATTCTGTCCAACATATCTTTCGCAAACTTGGGCTTCGAATAGGAGAAATCTACCCAGGAGTCGA
>BQIY01000417.1 GCA_021604265.1 Nitrospirales bacterium | reverse complement strand
TCTCGCGACAAGGTATTATTATCCTCATCTTTGAGTGTCACGCCCAGGAGCCCGACACGCATTCCCTCCCGAGTGGCAAATTGCAGCGCATGTTGATGCACATAGAACCAGCCAAACTCTGTCACCGCCATCACTACGAATAAAAACAACGGCAGAACAAGAGAAAACTCTAAAGCCGTCGAGCCTTGTGTATTCTTTAACATCGGTACGTTCATCTCTTCGTCAGACACAAGACTATTGCAAGAGTCTCAACTTCAAACGATTGGCAATAATTTGGAGCAAACCTTCTAATTCAGACGAGCTGGCAGCATAAAAACGATAGTTCGGCCCACTTGAAACCTGATTCAAAAATGACTGATTAACTGATCCAAATCCAATCACGTAAATCTTGATATTTTGAGCTTTAATCAACGCCGCTTCATCAATGGCCCTTTTTTCAGCCGTTTGAATCACGTAGCCACCAATTGCAGAAGCGGCAGGATCATCCATACAATCTTCAGACCCCCCTCCCGCCAGTGGTGCATAGTAGTTGCTCGCGCTGGCCGGACCATACGTCAAATCCTCGAGTATCCACCATTTCGTTGTCGCTGGTGATGGACAACTAGACAATCCAACAGCTAATCCGTCACCTCTCGGCAACGGATCAATACTTCCGCCCAGATATTGAGCTTTTCTGGCATCCGGGTTGAACAGTGTTGTATCTATAAGTTCGTGCGTATTGTTGTAACTTTCGACAGCTGCAGAATGAACATTTCCATTGTAGGTAAAATTCGCACGAAAAGCCGTCGGCTGACCGTCGGAAATCAGAATCACATACTGATCATCCCGTTCATTCAAAGGCTCAGTCGTATAGGGCGTAAACCCCGTGCTAGTTCGCGCTTTGGCTAAGCCCTCCGATGTATTGGTACCACCATTGTTTGTAGCCAGACCATTAATGGCACTCGTCAAGTCCACATGAAAGTTGGTCTGTAATGGATAGTCAACGACTGCACCAGAGGCATAGGAGACAAGCCCAAACCGACTGCGGTCTTGTGTATCCTCAAAATTGTCAATAAATTGTTGCGCCGCATCTCTGAGGTCTGCGACTGGCGTACCACTCATAGATCCAGAGATATCTGTCACCAACACCACTTCAGCTCCGCCAAGTCTTGCGGCACCTAACGCTTGAACAGCCACGCTGTCACCGGCATACGTTAACGCTCGACTGACCGTGTTCAACACATTGGCCTCTCCGCTAATGGTCACTTTGTTCGTGACATCGTTTTTATCCACGGTAAAGGTGGTGTATTGATCAGTCCCTAAGAGTCCATCAGGAAAATTCGCTTTCGCCATTTGCTGCATAAACAACACTTTATCGGAAATATTGGGATTCGTGAGATGGGTGGCCCCGGTCAGGGATGCGGCATCAACGGCTTTGGCCATTTCCGCTTTGACGGCAAACCATCGACCAGCTTCAATGCCCAGCGCGGCAAACCCGAAGAGCAAGACCACAAATACTGCCCCTAATACGAGGAAGCCGCCTCTGTTATTGCGTAATGAAGGGAGAGCCATGGATTCCAAATGATTTTTTCTATCTTCTCTAAATGCTGAATGTGTCATCATTTTCATCTCGAGTTTGTTCTGGAAGACCTCACCGATAGAACCGCCATCATCAAGACAGCAAGTGGGCACAAACGATAATGATCTGTATCGGACAATCGGTGCAGGAAGTTGAAGAAAAAGTGTATGACTTTTAAGGAGTTGTGGGTTCTTTGCGGTCGTCAGCGATAAAACGGGAAGTTCTTCGAGAGTGGCCACGCAGAAGAAACTAGGTGCGTACATGTCATGACATGCTCATTTCTTTTTATTTCCAGTCGTTGTTCTGGATTATTCCTATTTCATGACAAGAAAAGAACCTTCGATCAGAATCTAAGATTTTTCATGGAATGATTTTCGTCTTGAGAGAACAGAATCATGAAGAGGAAGCTGATTGGGATGAAAGCGCATCTAATTTGTCCAGGAGCGTTTCGGCAGGGGTCTCTAATTGCTTCTGTTGATTGCAGGGTCGACAGGCTGGCACCACATTACCTTTGGTGCTTTTCCCCTTTCGAGCGAGCGGGATTTTATGATCCATCGTGAGTTCAGAGGACGGGAACGTATTTTGACAATAGTGACAAATCCCTTTATTGAGCAGCGTCAGCCACCATTGAGTTTTTCGGAGTTTTCGCGCACGTTCCCGCTCCACCTTGATGTGCCGCTGCAAAGCCGGGTCACCGTCGAGTTCATAATACGATTCATGGTTGGACATGACTTTTGGGATCCTACCTTATTCTCTTTGTCTTTGACGAAATATGAGATAGCGAATCAAATGCATTCCCGTTAAATTACTTAAAGAAACTCTGCGTGGTTCTCCACTGCAGAAGTCGTAAGTTTTTTGAAACGGCTATAGCGACGAGATACGCTTTTTTTCTTCAACAAGCGACGACTCAGTGTAAAGCGAGCGTCAGACATTTCGCCGACCCGCCGGCTTTTAAAAACTCATCCAACTCCAATTGATAAGGATGATAGCCTTTCTCCGCCAACAGCCGTATGGTTTCCGGACATCCCGTCGGAAGGACAACATGACGCCCGATACACACGGCATTACACGCAAAACGCTCCGCCTCTTGAGGAGGGACCGGCATCCGTCGTGTGGGTTCAAGACGTGATTCAATGACCGTCCGTCCGTAGGCATCAAATGCGCTAGGGAAATACAATAATTCACCGCCACTGAGCGGACAAAAACAGGTATCGAGATGGTAAAACTTGGTACTGACTAGTTCGAGCGGAAGAATTTCTTTATGGAAAATTTCGGTTAAGACCGTGTACGCGCGAACATCGCTACGTTGCCGATACCCGCCAAACCAGACATCGGCAAACCCCAAAAGATCCCCCGCGCCTTCAAAATACAGATCTGGATCCAATCGGATGACTTCATAGCCCCGCTCTTCAAACCATTGTTCAAAGTAGTGTTCCTCGCGCTGACGTTCAGGATGACGAAACCGGCTGGGAACGGCCTTCCCTTGAGCGACAATTCCAGCATTCGCGGTGAACACTAAATCCGGCAAGCCTTTAGCTGGCTCAATGTATTCGATTGTTACACCAATGTCTTTTTCAAGAAGATGGACGAGTCCCAACCATTGAGCTTGGCAGGTTGTCGGGTCAGAGGCATTTGAGATCCGCATCCACGGGTTGATTTCGTACTCAATCCCGAAATAATCCGGCCGGCACATCAGCAAACGGCTCATTTTCTATCCTCTTGTCTTTCCCAG
>BQIY01000416.1 GCA_021604265.1 Nitrospirales bacterium | reverse complement strand
TTGTGTTCCCGTCCTTGTCCTCATGAGCATTTCCTCCATGAACAATGAAAAGCCAGAAACTGTTGCAGAAACTAAAACTGCTGGACCTGATCTTGGGGTTCCGGCATTGGTGGTGTCCGGCTTCCTGGGGGCGGGCAAGACGACTCTTGTCAAACATTTGATTGCCGATGCTCAGCGACAGGGTCTGAAGTTAGCAGTGATCTCAAATGAATTTGGTGAATTAGGAATTGATCGAGCCCTGCTTCAAGAAGAAGGCGGTCCGGGATATGTGGAACTTGAAGGCGGGTGTGTGTGCTGTCAGCTTTCCGGTGAGTTGCTCAACACCCTGCAGAATCTGTGGGAATCCATTCATCCGGATCGGGTCGTCGTGGAAACATCCGGTGTAGCATTACCCTTCGAAACGCTTCTGACGTTTTGGCGCGAGCCCGTCACTGAGTGGGTGGGTGAGAGTTTAGCTGTGGTAGTCGTCAATGCCGAACAAGTGGCCCAAGGACGGGATTTGGAAGGCACGTTTGAGCAACAGGTATCTTCGGCGGATTTGTTGGTCATCAATAAAGTCGATTTAGTTCCATCAGATTCATTCGGTCGTTTGGAAGATCTTCTCCATGATATGGCTCCTGGCGCTCCAGTGATTCGAAGTATTCAGGGTGAAATCGATTCGACGATTGTTTTCCCTTCCATCCCTACGGGAAAGACTTCATCCAACGCTCAACGAAAGCCAGAACTCCTTCCTCACACCCATGAGGAATTTGATGCGCAGGAACTCTCCTTTCCCGACAACATCACGCCCGAACAGCTCATTCAACAACTTCAACCACTAAACACTCTTCGCATTAAAGGCATCGTGAACACGTCGGAAGGGCCGAAGCTCGTCCAAGGCGTTGGTCCCCGTATTGATCTCAGTCCTCCTCCTTCGCAATTTCCCCAGGAAATGCTTGGCCGTCTGGTCGCCATCCGCCGTAAATAGTTTATCAGTTTACTTTTTTATACGGGCTTCGACCACATCGTCCCGAAGCCCGCCGACTTTGGCATGAGTTCATCATATTCTTTTTGAGGAACGTTGAATTCTTTTGAGGTGACATCCGAATGGGCGGCGGCAATATCAACTTCTTTGTCCTTAATTCCTAAGCCGACATGGGCCTCGCCTAAGGGGCGATTTACCTTTTGCAGGGCCCACCGGTACTGGCGCACATCAGGTTCGTATTTTTTTATTCAATTGATTGCGGGTATCCGCGCCCATGCCCACAAAAAAACCGTCCGACGACCGGGTCTTTCCAGATTTTGGTGAGAAATACATCGACGAGGGCCGAGATCGCGTTATATCCACCAAGGCGTTCATACAATGAATGATTGGTCTCAGCAAAACTAAGACTGGAAGTTGTTCCCAACAGAACGACGAACATGACCCAGGATAGCGATCTGCCAAAAAAACCGATACGACAACATATCTCTAGGAACATAGCAAAAGAAAGAAGGTGGATATTTCGAGATTACTAGGAGGGATGTAGGCCGGGTGGTTGATCTCTGAGCCTTCGCGGGTAGGGAATACTCATTAAAAGATCAAAAATGACCTGCTTGAATTGCTCATCTGGAGTCCGTTCACGGAGCCTGGGGCGCAAATTTCGAGCGAAGAGGCAGAGTTTTTCCAAATCTTTTTTGTCGTAATCGGCGATCTGTGACATAAACTCGTAGAAACGGACGAAGGTTTCGAGATCTTTCTTGAAGATTTTCCGGGCGTCTTTTTCGGTTTTGCAGGCCTTAAAGGTGTTTTAATCATTGGCGGTGAGCATGGCGTCGCCGGTTTGTTGAGCACGTGCGAAGAGGTCCTTGGCGACGGTTAGCTCGTGGAGGGCCGATTGGTAACGGTGTTGCCAACGTTCAACCGCCGGTTTGCAGATATTGGGAATAGCGGCGTTGCTCTTGCTCTTCACAAAAAAGGCCACGCAGAAATGTTCCACTTCCTGCCACAGGAAGATGCCCGTAGCTCTGAGTTTGTCGAACAGGTCAAAGATGAGATTCGGGTTGGAGACATCGGCCAGTTCTGCGGTTTGATAATATGGCTGGAATGCGGAACGGATATCTTCTGGTTCGTTGAAAAAATCTAAAACAAACGTGTCGGTTTCAGCCTTGCCCGGGTAGGTTCGATTAAGACGTGACAGGGTTTGGACGCATTCAACCCCACCAAGCTTTTTGTCCACATACATGGCACAGAGTTTAGGCTGATCAAACGCGGTCTGAAATTTATCGGCGGCAATCATCACTTGATAATCTTCACTATCAAAGGCTTTCCGCATATCCCGACCTTTAAGCCCCGTATTCATCGTAGATTCCGAAAACTTCTCGCCAAGCAATCCCGCGGCATTCGGATCTTTATCAGTAAATTCCACCTCGCTAGAAATCGCGATCATGGCGCAGATGCGTGTGTACCGTTTCTCTCCAATATACCTATCAAAAGACAGCTTGTACCGCACCGCTTCCCCGATGAATTCGGCGAAGTTGAAGTATTCAAAGATTTCGCGGGCATCTTTGGAAAAGCCTTGGATGTAATTTTCCAGGTTGGCTTTGATGCCGGTCTCGCCGAGTGTGGAGAGATCCATTTTGGAGGTGTTGAAGAATGGGAGGCCGTTAGTGGCGCGGAGGAGAAGTTTTTCCTGCGCGTCTTCGGGCACGTTCATTTTTTGAACGTTTATCTTTTCGGCTAAGACGGCTTCTTTGCTGTCTTGCAGCACGCATTCCAACCGGCGTAATAGGGTAAACGGCATGATGATGCGGCCGTATTGGCTTGCTTGAAGTCGCCACGCAGTAAGTCAGCCAGCGACCAGATATAGGCGGCCAGATTGTTGGGAGTTTGGCCGGCATTTTGACTCGTGTCTGTCTTTCCATCTTGAATTGAGGTGCCTTCACGGTTCTGATTGTGGGAATGTTGAAAAAAGCCGCCAGCGGCGTTCTCGCCATTTTTCCGTGCTCACGTACTGGAAGTACGCTCTGCGCGCAAAAATGGCTGCGGCCTTGCTGGACGGACTTTTTTGACCATTCCCGACCATTACTGATATTAATTTCGCTTTGGGCATTGGGGTGTTTTGTGAGAAAAATATTCAACCGGCCCATTGTCGGGATTTTTCTACTGAGTTGAACCTTCCTGGATATGGGAAGAGATAGTATCTTTATTCGGAAAATTAAGGAATAGGGTTTTCAAATAGGTGGGGATGGTCTTTGAGGAGTTGGGCTTTGAGCTCAGGGTCGAGTTGGGTGTGATAGAGGGTGTTGGCTTTGGCGAGGAGATCGATGGAGACGTTGGTCACGCCAAG
>BQIY01000415.1 GCA_021604265.1 Nitrospirales bacterium | reverse complement strand
CAAAGACTTTTTGGTGGATTACGTCAAAGCCGGCAAACGCTCCTACAGCATTGTCGCTACCCATCAAGATCCACAGGGCAAAAATCCACCAGCGCTCTTTCAAACGCTTTCAACAAATTTTGAACTTTGTGTCGCGGGCCTAGGCTTTGTCCGATTGGACCTTGACCGTTTTCAAGATCCTAGCCTGAACCAAGCACAAAGCCACCTTTTCCACTAAACACTCTTCCTCCAAACAGTTCCCTTAGCTCCCGTCCCCCACCCGGAGGACTCTATTCGCTACCTCACCAGATTATCCGGGAGGGCCGTCTCATCATCCACAGATTTTGCAAGATCAACAAAAATAATCCAGTCAACATCAATGTTACGGAACATCAACTTCATAATCGAGGGATCATGCTTTTCACTTGGGCTTTCTTAAACCCGTTTTCTCGCTTCGATTCAGGAAATCAGGACGATCGCCTACGAATCAAAAGGAGAGAAAGGCCTTATCATGTCATGCCTATTCAGATGGCAAAACAATATGCCGAAATGTCCATAATCAGAAAACATCACGGATATATCCTCGTGCTCGTGGATCCGGGCATATGAGGATTAGAACAGCCCAAGATGCCGAGTCTTTCGAGGCACTCGCGAAGGTCTTCTGACCCTGAGTCTTTTATGACACCCGAACTGAAAAAGAAACTACAATCCTGCCCTAGTCTTCCCAGCCCAACACACGTCGCCGTACAAATTATCAACTTAGCCAACGAACCTGAAACCGACCTCCACAGCATTATCAGAATTCTCAATTGTGACCCGGCGCTGGCCAGTAAAATTCTACGAATCGCCAATTCTCCCTTATACCCATACTGCAAAAAAGTTGAAAGCCTTCATCAAGCAGTCCTGGTCCTGGGTCTCAACGCGACTATTTCACTTGCCTTGTCCTTTTCATTAATGAAATCGCTGCAAACCAGTCGCGGAACTGGCTTGGATTATGGACTGTATTGGAAACGTGCGCTTTTGGCAGGAACAGCCAGCCGGGCTCTTGGAGCGGCCTGTGGGTTAGTTGAAATTGAAGAGTTATATCTTTCGAGTCTCATGCAAGATCTGGGAATGCTCGCCCTCGATCAGGTGTTCCCTGACCTCTATAATCCCCCTAACCTGGATCAGACATCCCATGCCAGAATCATTTCCCATGAATACCAATGCCTGGGAGTCAATCATGCCGCCGTGGGGAGTTGGCTCCTGACGCAGTGGAATTTTCCCGATCGCCTCCGATTGGCCGTGGCCGGTAGCGATGACCCCTCTCGCATTCCCCAGGGAGATGAACTTGCAAAATTTGTCCATTGTGTGTCTCTGTCGGGGAAAATTGCGGAAATTTTTTTACGCGACTCTCAAAGCGCCTATATACAAGAGGTCAGAGAGAATGCCCAGACTTCGCTGAATCTCAATCCAGCAGAGCTCATGGAAGTATTGGAAACAACACAAGGGCTTCTTCCGGAAACAGAGAAAATATTCCGGACTGACTTACAACCATGGACCGAACCTCAAGCCATTCTGGAAAAAGCCCGGGAGGCACTTCTTCTCAGAAGCCTTCAGACTCTTAAGGAAGTTCAGGAGCTCCAACAGAATAATGCCGCCATGGAAGCCAAGTTCCACAATTTGGAAGAAATCCACCGTCATGATCCCCTCACCGGGGCATTGGCAAGAGCCTACTTGGACAAATACTTAAAAGCCTCTTTTGAGCATGCTCTCGTCAACCAAGAATGTCTGACCCTGGTTTTTGGGGACCTTGATAAATTTAAATCCGTCAATGATACCTATGGTCATCAGGCAGGGGATGGGGTTCTTCAATCTACCGCCCATCTCTTACAGTCGAAGCTTCGCACGACCGATTCGGTCGGACGCTACGGAGGAGAAGAGTTCGTGCTCATCCTGCCAAAAGCCTCCTCAGCCACCGCCGTCATGGTGTGCGAGAGAATCCTCTCCGCATTTCGGGGCACCACCCATGACATAGCCGGAGACAAACTCATCGTCACCATTTCTCTTGGCATCGCGACGCACACGCCGGATCACCCCTATCCCACGGTCACCGACTTGCTCCATGCCGCAGATGAAGCCGTCTATTATTCTAAAACCCAAGGTGGCAACAGGTACACCTCCTATGACAAAATACAAACTGAACAATCCGTTTGATTATGAAAAAAAATACGATTCACCTCGCCCGTTTTTCTTAATCACTTCGCACTTTGCCTAAGTCAACACCTATTCCCACACCGAGGGTCCTGATCCATGGGGGTGCAGGTTCCCGACAACCGACCCCCAGTCAGTCCATGTGCCTCACAGAGGCACTCATAGGAGGATACGAATGCCTCAAAACAGGGCATTCACCCCTGGATGCTGTAGAAAGCATGATCTGCTATCTCGAAAAATCAGGATTGTTTAATGCCGGGCGAGGATCGCTTCGACAACTCGACGGATTTCAACGGATGGACGCATCGATTATGGAAGGGCAATCCTTATCGGCTGGTGCTGTGGCCGGGTTGGAAGGATATCTCCATCCAATTTGCGCCGCGCGACGAATTATGGCCGATACCGATCATGTATTAATCGTAGGCCGGCATGCGAATCGATTGGCTCGGCATTTCGGTCTTGCCCGATTGGTCCATCGGAAGAGTTCGACTCCACTGATGAACAAACGAAATTCACGAAACACCCTGAATCCTAAATCCCAAGCTCTTTACCGCCAGTTAGGATTGTATGACACCGTAGGTGCGGTCGCCATGGACCGTGCCGGCCATCTTGCCGCAGGGGCATCAACAGGGGGAGTGGCGGTCATGTTACCTGGCCGGGTTGGGGATACCCCCTTAATCGGTGCGGGAGTGTATGCCGATGATACCGCCGGGGCCATTTCCATGACCGGCTTAGGAGAATCCATCATACGTGCCGGTATGGCCAAACATATGGCCATCCTGCTCGGGCTCGGCTGGACGCCCTTAAAAGCTGCCAACTACGCACTCAAGGCGCTCGTCAGCCGAATACAGGGGGAGGCCGGATGCCTCATCCTCGACCGCACTGGCAGGTTTGCGATTCGACATACCACCCCATGGATGAGCGCCGGGTATTGGAACGGCTGCGGCAAACCTGTTGTAAAAAGCCGTTTTCCCTGAAGGGTTGCTTAAAGCTCCTTTGTTTTTGAAACGCTCAACCCTAGCCGTTTATCGAAAAATTGCAACAGATTTTCATTGATCATTCAAAACATGCGATAATTCGTAAAGGAATCTATACTATGTCTTCTTCTACCTTTCATCTCTCTATTCCGGTCAAGGATATTGAATCCACGAA
>BQIY01000414.1 GCA_021604265.1 Nitrospirales bacterium | reverse complement strand
TTTCCGGCTGATAGGTGACTTCAACGGTGAAGCCAAGGTCTTCAATCATGTTTTGGACTTCAGCGGCGGGTTGTCCTGGTGTGGTGAGATAGCCATCGACAAAGAGTGAATCGGCCACATATAGAGCTAGGGGTTGCAATGATCGGAGATTCCATTCACGTCCACCTGCGGCCCGGATTTCTCGTCGTGGATGAAGGAAGCGAAACATACAGAGAATTTTGAGACATCGACGAGGCGACAACTGGTGTGTGCCTTCAAACGGTGTTCCAGGGACCGGGTGCAGCATATTGAGTGGTATGGAATCCGGGTCAAGGTCCCGTAGAGAAAAGGCTAAGTCGATGAGGTCTTCATCGGATTCGCCCATGCCGATAATCCCGCCTGAGCAGAGTTCCAGGCCAGCCGCTCTGGCATGCTTCAATGTAGCCAGTCGATCGGCAAAGGTGTGAGTCGTGCAAATAGACGCATGATAGGCTTCGCTGGTATTGAGATTATGGTTGATGCGATCAACCCCTGCCGCTTTCAATTCTTTCGCTTGTCCTTCATTCAGTAAGCCTAATGAGCAACAAACTTGAATCGGGATCTCTTCTTTAATCTGTTTTACGGCAGTTGAAATTTGAGCAATTTCTCGGTCAAGCGGTGAGCGGCCGCTGATGACAACGCAAAAGCGTTGAGCTTTGGCCTCAGCCGCTCGTCGTGCTCCTTGAAGCATATCTTTGGGAGAGACCAGCGCGTAGCGGTCAATGTCTGCAGTTGAAACCGATGATTGAGAACAATAGTGGCAATCTTCCTGGCAGGCCCCGCTTTTGGCATTAAGTAACATTTGCAGTCGCACGGTGTTGCCAAAATGAGTTCGTCGAATACGGTAAGCGGCGTTAATCAAGTCAAGTAATTGCTCATCCGGCGTTTGAAGCAAGGCGAGAGACTCTGTTCTGGTAAGACAGGTATCGGCTAATGCGCGGTCTGTGAGATCTATCAAGTCAGTCATGTGAGTCCCCTTGTGTCAGCAATTGAAATGCTTATGCCGTTGCTCAAGCTGTCAGGTTTAACTGCCATATTTGGCGGCAGGCGATGATGTCTTGTTAATGGTTTGGTAGGAATGCGCTGGTTGTTTGTCATGCGTCTGTTCAGGAATGGGGATGCGTGGAGCATCCGACCACATTTTTTCCAGGGCATAGTATTGACGAATATCTGTCTTAAAAACATGCACCACAATATCGTCATAGTCCAACAAGATCCACATGGAGGTTCCCGAGCCTTCGATTAGCGGGGTTGTGTGGTATGTGGTGGCTATTTCCTGGGCAATATTATTGGCAATGGCCTTGACCTGACGCTCGGACTCCCCTGATGCCAGGATGAAATAATCAGCAATAGAGGTGAGCTCTTGCACATCAAGAATTAAGACATCCGAGGCCTTCTTGCTTAAAGCTGCTTCTGCAATAGAAAGCGCTTTTTGCTGGGTAGGTAAATGATCAGAATCCACAAAAATTACGCCTGAAATAGATGATGTTCAAGTATATAAGATTCTACGGAAGGCGGCAACCAATGTGAAACCCTGCGGCTTTCCTGCATATATGTCCGAATTAACGAAGCCGACGCCTCGCAGGGAGGCATCGAGAGGAGCGTGAGGTGTTTTCCTGTAGGGAGGGAGATCACTAACTTGGGAATTCGGCCCTCCTCAAGATTCTGTAGGCTCTGAGCTGAGATCGGTGGTAAGCACGAGACTGAGGTGATGTTGGTGAAATTCGTATCAGGCCGTGAGCAGACAATAAAGTTACAGAGCCCCAAAAGCCGAGGGGCTTCTTTCCAGGTATGGAATTCTAAGAATGCATCGAGTCCAATAATGAATGACCAGTGTGTCACATCTTGATGCACGTCTTGAAGCTTTGTCAGTGTATCGACCGTGTAGGAGACGTTGGGTGATCGAATCTCGATATCCGATGCCGTAAACGCAGGCTTGGCCTCAAGTGCCATGTGAACCATCGTCAGTCGATGGTGTGCTGGAGCAAGAGAATTGGATTTTTTATGGGGCGGATCCCCTGTCGGAATAAAGAGGATGTGATCAAGCTTGCACTCGGCTTGTGCCTGTTCGGCAATGTGCAGATGACAGTAATGAATAGGATTGAACGATCCGCCTAAGAGTCCGATGTGCATAAGAAAGTCTAGACTGGAGAGACAGAAAGTTTCAGGTTTAAGGTTTCAAGTTTGACGTATTGGCTATCTCCTTTAGACATGAAACCTGAAACTTTGATTTTTTCTGCTAGAGAATGACCAAGTTATCCCGGTGAATGACTTCTTCGTATTCACGTTTCCCGAATTGTTTTTGAATATCTTTCGTATTGAGTCCTTTGATTTGTCGAAGAAATTGCGCAGAGTAATTGACTAAGCCCTTGGAGAATTCTTTGCCATTTTTATCGGTGCATGTGACGGGAGCACCGGCATTGAAATGGCCTTGTACCTCAAGAATGCCTGAGGGAAGGAGGCTTTTCCCGCGTTGTTGTAATGCCTCAACGGCCCCTTCGTCCAATTGGAGCTGTCCCTTAGAACGCAGAGTAAAGGCAATCCACTGTTTTCGGCTGTTGAGCGGGCTGATGTGCGGGAGAAAGAATGTGCCTCCCGGTTTTCCTTGTAACACGTTGGGAAGCAGTCCTTGTCTTTCTCCGTTCAGCAGTAAGGTTGAAACACCAAATCGCGCTACGTGCCTGGCGGCTTGAATTTTTGTGACCATGCCCCCTCGGCTTTCCTGGCTTCTCGACAGACCTGCAGTTTGTTCTATTGATTTGGTGAATTTCTCGACTAAAGGGATCAGGGTTGCCGAAGGGTTCTGTCGAGGGTCTGCAGTATAGAGGCCATCGACATCTGAAAGTATAACCAAGAGGTCTGCATCGACCAGATGTGCAACTTGCCCGGCTAAATTATCGTTATCGCCAAATCTGATTTCATCAACAGACACCGTGTCATTTTCGTTAATGATCGGAATGACGCCATGCTTTAAGAGAGAGGTTAACGTATGACGGGCATTCAGAAAGCGTTTGCGATCTGCAAGGTCTTGGTGCGTGAGAAGAATTTGTGCGACCTTGTCTCCGGTTTTTTCAAAGGTTTTTTCATAGGCGCGGATGAGTCGACTTTGCCCCACCGCGGCGGCCGCTTGCTTCAAAGGAATCGATTTCGGATACGCTTTCAGGCCGAGAGGATGAATGCCGGCGACGATGGCTCCCGATGATACGATAACCACTTGCCGGTTGTTCGCATGAATCTGGGCGAGATCCTTGGCAATGGATACTATTTGCGTAATACGAAGGCCGTCATCGCGAGAGGCCACTAAGCTGCTTCCAATTTTGACAAC
>BQIY01000413.1 GCA_021604265.1 Nitrospirales bacterium | reverse complement strand
GGGTTCCAATTGTTGGTAAAATTTGCATGGATATGATGCTCGTGGATGTCACAAACCTTTCACGCGTCAGCCTTGGCGAAGAGGTCGTCCTTATCGGAAAGCAAGAAAACGAGGAAATTTCGGCAGAAGAGATAGCTGGATGGGTCGGTACGCTTCCATATGAAATTTTATGCAGCATCGGAACTCGAGCGCATCATGTCTATAAGCCCGCCTGAGCGACCAGATTCTGCAGTTCCCGATTATGACGTTTTCAATTTTCGCTTAAGCCGCTTTTCCACACTGGCAACCTTTCCGCTCAGCCGCCCCTTTTTCCCACGACGGTAATCAACCTTGATCACGCAGGAGACTCGGTCACAATCCTTTTTCATTCGTTCATAACATTTCTTCACCACACCAAAGACCTCATCCCACTCCCCCTCGAGTACAGTACCCATCGGATTCAGACGGTAATCCACACCGCTCTTGTCAATAATTTCAAGAGACCGTGACACGTACTTACTCACACTTTGCCCTTTGCCAAGGGGTGACATACTGAATTCTAATAGCACCATGGCCTACGTCTCCTTGCTCGATTGAACCAACTGTTGTTCCTGCCACGCCTTGGGATATTCCAGCGTTCCCGAAAGTCGGAAGCCTTCAATAACGTTTTGAAGCTGCTCACGCCGTTTACTCTCACTTGGCTCAGCATCGCGAAGCTTTGCCCGAAAGTCGGAAAGCCAACTGAGAATATCAACCAGCTCTTCATCCAATACCGCCTCTAAGTCCTGACGAAGCGCCTTGGCTAACGATGGTGATGCGCCACTGGTGCTAATGGCCACCCGCAAATGACCACGCTTCACCAACGCCGGCATCGTCATGGTTGAAAGGTCCGGTTGATCAATAGACCAGACGAGAAAGCGTTCCGTTTTTGAAAGATCATATAACTGCCTAGCAAGATCATGGTCTCCCGCCAATGTATTCATCACCACAGTCACTCCATGTTGAACATCCGTCAAACGAAACATCCTTCCTCGATGAATGATTTTTCCGGATGCGGTATGTTTCCGAAGAATCGTATGCAGAGTAGGATGGACGACCGTGACTTTGGCTCCGGCGTCCAAGAGGCGTTCGATTTTCTCAACGGCCTCATCCTCACCACCAAGGACAAGACACGTCCGCCCCTGTACGTCCAGAGAGACTTGAAACCCAGGATTAAACTCCATAAGACATTTCCTTTCAGTTCAACAACCCAACAGGAGGCTATCTTACCTGAGAGGAAGCGGCTAGGAAAAGGGATAGCAACAAGAGGGAGAATACGCGAGAAATGTTAAACGAACGGGCTGAAATACTATGCAGCAGGGCAAGATCCTCATTAAAACAGCGGACCTGTCATGATTGGCGGGTCAGTCGAATCTGATGGAGGTTCAGGCTCTTCACTCGGACTCTTGCCCTCATCATTTGTGAGGGATTCAGATTCAGGAAGCACCGATGACGAATGGGGATCTGCGAGTTCAGGTTCCTCAGGAAGGTCATCCGAGATAGTAGGCTCTGTGATACGGGAAGTAAATTCAGCAGGTTTTTTCACACGAAGGATTGGTGGATCAGTCACAAATGGTGCATAGATTCGTGTATCAAGCGTGACCATATCGCCTTCATCAACTAATAAAGAAATTTCAGTGATTTTTTTCCCAAATGTGGCCAACATCGCACCGTCAGGAGCAGAAATTGTTAGCAAGAGACGATCTTCTTCTGCCTGCTTCTTTACAACAACGCCTTGAACACCAGAACGTGTTGCCGAAAGACCTGTGGGAAAGTACTGACCGAGATACTTCGGTGCAACAGACGGAGCACCGAGACCAAGCCCGATACCAACCAGAAAAATAAAAAGCCAAAACCACACTTTCTTCATGATATGCCTATTTTTCAGCGTACTGTTCCATATGGTCTCAACGAAAGCCTTTCTTTATCTATCTCAACAAAAACCACCCAGACTACTGATCTGTCTACAAAGAGGCCGCAAATATGACAGAGAGATCCGGAGAATCACGAACACTCAGATTTGTATCTTAACACGATATTCAGTCTTGGGAAGAAATCAATCCGACAGCGTGACACAATTTCTGATAGTGTATCAGTATGTTCAGATGTCGATACGTAAAAATTTCTTTCATGGCATGCGTTCTCTTCATCCAGGCATGCGCCCCTTCATCCTCTATCATCCCCGACATATTCGAATCTCGGATCAATAAACACGTATTGTTTACTCAGATTATTCAAAACCCAGACAATTATCATGGGGAGTGGCTTCTTCTCGGCGGTGAAGTCCTTCATGCGCAACGCGCAAAAGATGGAACACGGCTTGAAATTCTTCAATTACCGCTCAATGAGTGGGAACAACCAAGACAGCAACGAACGTTATCTGGTGGACGATTCTTTGCCTTCAAGACAACATTCTTAGACCCAGCCACCTTCCCGCCTCGTACACGCGTGACGATCGTCGGCGAGATGACAGGGTCACAATTTGACTCCCTTGATGAAACCGACTACCGGTACCCAACGCTCATCATTCACCACATTCATATATGGGAAAATAACTCAGACACGTCTGTCTATCGACATCGACCTCGCTGGAGTATCTTTGGAGGCGGAGGGACAGGGGGCCGCAGTGGAGGCGGGTTCAGTATCGGGTTTGGTTTTTGACCTTCCCTCCTTATCCTGCGGATTCAATCTTATTGATAGAATCAGATGCTTGGCTGCCGGAAAGTAAAAGCGGCACATAAAACTGATCGACATATTCCTTCAACATTCGACGGGCACTAAACTGCGGCGCATTTGTGCGAATGGCATTTTTAACAATCTTCATCCAACCATGCGGGACTCGATCCTGGTCACACGTGTAATAGAGAGGAATGACTTCCTCTTCGAGAACCGTGTAGAGGACATCGGCATCATAGTCGTCCTGAGCTTGCTCATCCAATTCTTCCGATGTCGTGGGGAACGCCCACCCATTGGTTCCATCGTATCCTTCCTTCCACCAGCCATCTAACACGCTAAGATTCGGAACCCCATTAAGCGCGGCCTTTTGCCCACTTGTCCCACTCGCCTCAAAAGGTGCGCGGGGATTATTTAACCAGACATCAACGCCTTGAACGAGGAACTTCGCCACATGCATGTCGTAATCCTCTATGAATGCGATGCGGCCACCCATGTCTCGCGACTGCGCATAGCGGTACACTTCATGGATAAGTTGTTGTCCTGGTTCATCCGCTGGATGAGCCTTACCAGCAAAGACAAATTGAACCGGTCGCCATCGATCTTGAAGTATCGCACGAAGCCGGTCAAGATTACGAAATAACAGATTCGCT
>BQIY01000412.1 GCA_021604265.1 Nitrospirales bacterium | reverse complement strand
TGATCAGCAAAAACAGGTGTATGCTCAGCAAGTAGAGCAGTTGTATGCGCAAGCGCCGATCGGCATGGTGGCGTCAATCGTCAATGCTTTGATTCTTGCGCTGATTCAATGGAATGTTGTCTCAAATCTGCACATTGTTGTCTGGTTGAGTGGTGTGTTGGCCATTAATGTCGTGGGTGGTGCACTGCTTTATTACTATCGACAACTCGAAACGCCTGGGACGCAAGCGCGGGTATGGGGGGCGTGGTTTTTCGCGAGAAGTCTTGGATCCGGACTCATCTGGGGAATGTTTCCCCTCTTGCTTTTTCCCCATGAATCTATTGCGCACCAAATATTTTTAGCCTTACTTCTCGGGGGGATGGTTGCCGGTGCAACAGCGGTCTTTGCCGCGTCAACGGAAGTCTTTCTTGCGTACAGTTTGTTGTCGGTGATTCCTATCATTGTCAGATTTTTCTCTGAAGGGAGTGACTTTCATTTGGCGATGGGCCTGGTCGGGGTCTTGTTTCTGGCGATGATGATTATGACCATGCGTCGAAATCATCGGGTCCTGATGAATGGGATCCATCTCCAATTGGAGAATTCCAGCCTCATTGCGCACTTGTCTGATGAACGGGATAAAGCCAAGGAATTAAATCGAGTGCTGTCTGAAGAAGTTAATGCCGGTCAGGTCATGGAACGTGAACTGATCCAGCATCGCGATCATCTCGAGCAGTTGGTTGAAGACCGTACTTATGCCTTACGTATATCGGAAGCCCGGTTTCAATTCCTCGCTGAAAATATTACTGATGTGATTTGGGTGATGACGCTGGATGGAGAGCGTTTCAGTTATGTGAGTTCATCTGTCGAACGCGTGCTTGGATATTCGAGAGAAGAAACCATGGAGTATTCGTTGAAGGATCTGCTGACGCCGCGTGCTTTCGATATGGCGCAAATGGTGATTGAGGAGGAAATCGCCATTGAACGGCAAGGTACGGGGAATCCGTCTCGATTTCGAACCGTGGAGTTAGAGCATCGATGTAAAGATGGGTCCAATATTTTAGCTGAAGTGCAGGCAAGTATTATTCGAAATAAACAGGGCATAGCCATTGGATTTGTCGGAGTGACACGGGATGTGACGGAACGCAAGAAAATTGAAGAAACCCGCCGTCGAATGGATACACAATTATTACGGTCACATAAAATGGAAGTGATCGGGACACTGGCGGGCGGTATTGCGCATGATTTTAATAATTTATTGACGGGTGTGTTAGGGAATATCTCGCTCGCGAAAGATATTGTCACCGAACGCCATTCAGGATTTCGATTTTTGCAGATGGCTGAGACGGAAAGTCTTCGCGCCAAGGATCTGTCCCATCAACTGTTGACGTTTGCGAAAGGTGGAGATCCGATTACGCAAGTCAGGGCATTAGAGAGTCTTGTCAAAGATACGGTGGAGTTTTCGTTGTCAGGAACCGCGATGGCCTGTAAGTATGTGAGTGAGGCGCCTCTTCGATTTGTCAACGTTGATGCGGGGCAAATGCGTCAGGTTGTCCAAATCCTTGTCACAAACGCCGTCGAATCTCTGTCTCATGATGGACTTCTCATTGTTCATGGGGAAAACCTTGTCTTGAACGAGTCCTCACCGTCACCGGCCATTCCAGCTCTATACGGATACTATGTCAAAATGTCTTTTTCCGATAATGGTTCAGGGATCTGCCCGGACGATTTGGCAAAAGTATTTGATCCGTACTTTACCACCAAGTCCGATCATCATGGATTAGGTTTGACGACCGCGTATACCATTATGCGTAAGCATCAGGGGTATATGACCATTGAATCGGAGGTCGATGCTGGGACGTGTGTGTCCTTCTATCTTCCGGCTTGCTCAGAAGAAACCGTTGTAGCGTCATCGACGCCTTTGGGTAAAAAGAACGGAACGGGAAAAGTCTTGATCATGGATGACGAAGAATCTATTCGCGTCCTAGCCAGCGAGATGCTTCGTACGTGCGGATATCACTTTGAAATGGCAAAAAATGGAGAAGAAGCTCTCTCCTTGTATCAACAAGCACAAGAAATGAATGATCCGTTTTCAGCGGTGATTCTCGATTTAACGGTTCCGGGCGGATTAGGCGGAAAAGAGACGATGGTGCAACTCTTACAAATCGACCCAAACGTCAAGGCGGTGGTATCGAGTGGCTATTCCAATGATCCGATCATGGCTCACTATCAAACGTTTGGGTTTCATGCCGTGATGACAAAGCCTTATTCGTTAATGGAACTCAGTCATGTTATGTATCGCGTCGTGATGGAGTCTCCTCGGGAATAAGGTCAAGTGAAAACTGTACATGTAACAAGAAGGTCGTATCTCTAAGAAGTTCAACCTCTGTTTTTCACTTTTCGTTTTGTATTTTAAGGATACCTCTAAAAACCAGGTTTTTTGTGTGAGGGCAAGGAACCTGCGCGTGCAAAATCGCAGTATATGGGAAAATACATGAGGATTTGAGCACGCGGTTGAGGCCGCTATCGCGGAAAATGACGGTTTTTAGAGGTGTCCTTAAATCAAATTCCCTCTATTCCTCTTCACATCGTTTGCAATTCAACTGTTCCCCGAGATGAGTACGGCGTCCTTCTTCTGACACGACCCAAGGTCGGACGCTCCATGGCGGATTATGCCGGACATGTTGTCCGTGTCCGCAGGCCAGGTCTGCGACCCAATCGCCAACGTCGTCGAGATGAAAACCAATGATGGGTTGTAGCATATTTCTAGGTCAGATTGGCAGGATTGATTATCCTCACGATAGGCTAGAACGTCTTGCCGCGTGACCGTACCACGTCTGTGTTCAAAATTCACTTCTCTCGAGAAAGAGATTTGACGTCCAGCCAGTCCCGCATCCAATCCCCCAAGACATTAATGGCGAAGACGACGATCATCAGCGCGAAGCCCGGCGCCATGACGACGTGCGGAGCCACGAGCATGTAACGGGTTCCATCGCGAATCATGCTGCCCCACGACGCATCGGGGGGTTGGACGCCCAAGCCTAAAAACGAGAGTCCAGCTTCGGCCACAACAATGCTGGCGACGCCAAAACTGAGTTCAATGATCAAAGGGGCGCTGAGTAATGGAAGTAAATGGCGAAACATGATGCGTCCCGATGATGCGCCAAGTGCACGTGCCGCGGTCACATGGTCTGTGTCTTTAAGGGAAAGCACCTGAGCTCGGGCTAAACGAGCATAGCCAACCCAGCCGACGCAAGCGAGGGCTAGCACAACATTCTCAATGCCCGGACCCATCACGCCTGCTAACGCGATCGCAAGAAGTATTCCGGGAAAGGCCAGAAAAATATCAATGATTCTGATTAGGAAATGATCAATCC
>BQIY01000411.1 GCA_021604265.1 Nitrospirales bacterium | reverse complement strand
TACATTCATGTGATTGCTGCCTCTTTCCCACCATTCTAGCCATCACTATAGCCATGTACCTTACGTTACACCTATCAGGTGCTGGGCGAGATACTTAAAGCAAGAAGATCAGGATTTTAAAACCTGGTTTGAGAGCACAAGAGTGTACCGCGATTTCCTGCAGAAACTACGGAAACGAGACCTCAACTGCTCGAAGGCGTACCTCAAGCAAGTCGAACATAGTGAGAAGTACGGAATCTGTCGACGCACATTAGAGCTCGAACTGTACAGGCCGGAGTGCCCATTCTGCGGCGCTAAGTTGTTCGTTTGGGAGAAGGAGACTTTTTGCTGCGGTGGAGCTTACATTGACAGATCCGAGATGGGGAAGATCGCCGACCAGCTCCAAAAGGGCGATTTCTCCATATTCAAAGACCCGGCAGTCGAAAAACAGGCCAGAAGCTACAACACTCTGTTCAGTCTCGCTCATCACTCCGCACTCGCAAAAGGTACGTACGTCATTAGGATTACCACACTCATTATCGGCATCTGGCATCAACATCATCATCAACTTAATCACCCTCGTTATTGGCATCATCATCATCACCAGAAACCTCATTTACATCGCACCCGCATACTCTCATACTTGTACTTACACACATTCTTCAGGTCCAAACGTATCTGCGACACTCAAGAAAGGCAGTAAAAGAGCTGGTTTTCAACCAAAATCGAACCACAATACACTGCACCTATTCGGAAAAGTCTTTCAAAGGGCCACCCAATCAATCAACAAAGGCATCAACGTATTCTTCTTGGAGGTAAACACCCACTCCGCCGAACCGTAATTTCCACACGCGTATCATCAACCTTGCATCTTTCGCTCCCAATTCAGGATCAACGGAACACCCATGAGGGATACGCAAAGCTAGACAAGGAGACCGTTTCGAAAATCGCCAAGGGCTTGCAGGAGAAGAACGACTACGTGAAGAAATACGTGAAGGACGCCCTATTCCTCGAGCAGAAGAGGAAGTTCATCAATCGAAATGATGCCAAGAGTAAATTAAGAACGGGTCTCGAGAAGGTGCCATCACCCACCTCACCGCCAACTTCACACTCATCAATCCCGCCATCACGCACATCGTCATCCACTCCAAATCCTAAACGTCCATTCATCACCCTCTCTTTCAGAACAAACAGGAGCGACTCGACGCTCTCAGCATAGTAACCACAGACGGAACCGACGCCTTACGACTCGTCACCGAGGACAACATCTACATCCCTTCTCACACACACTACTACGATGAGTTCGCATACCCCCTGATTTTTCAACACGGTAAAGGGGGGTGGGACGACAACCTCAAGACGTCGCACATGCGATACTTGCGCTATCTCATGTTGTCGTGCAAAGAGGCCGTCTTCGATCGCATCGGACAGCTCAAGAGCGAATTTGCGCTCGCTTCCGTCAACCGTATCCAACAGGCTATAATAGGCTTCCACCGACGCAAACAATCGGTGAATCGAAGAGCATCAACATCCTCTAAAGTCAGACTCAACCGTGCGCGGATGAAATCCATCGACAACAACATCCGCCGACACGCGAAAATGAACGACAGCATGTTCATCCCAAACAACTTCCCTGGTTCGGTAGGGCAAGCCAACAAATTCACAATGGACATGTTGTACACGGCAATGAGGACGAGGAAGCCGACCTTCATGCACACAATCGTCTTCGATACCAACTGTCCGGAAATGAGAGAGTGCATACAACACAAGCCCGGTTCAAAGAACCCCTTAGACTACCCAGATGACATGATCCGCATATTCGACCAAGTGGTGAAAGTCTTCCTCGCGAAGCTCAAGAGAGACAGTCGTATTTGGGGCACATACAAAGGTCACACCAAGAAGATCGAGATGCAACAGAGAGGAGTTCCACACACACATATCGAGCATACGACCGAGGGTCTGCAACCGGAGGACATTGACAAGTGCATACAAGCCTACTGGCCTCACCCCGATCACCCAGCCTTCAAGCACATGCACAAGCTAGTTCACCACCACCAACCTAGATGCAGGAGAACAAAAAAGGGAGTGAAGTGCGATTGCAGTTACCATTTTCCAAAGCCGGCTGCTTGCGAAACTACATGGGACGTCTTTGGCCGTTCGGAATACAAGAGACCGATCGGCCCCGAGGGTCCGTACCGAGCCTTTGAACGGACATCCTTCGCGAACTTGGGGAAGAGGCTCACAGATGCTTGGTGCCAACCCACGAACCACGAGTACTTGGGGTACCTCGGCGGACATCAGTATCAGGTCGAATACATAGGCGAATCCAACTCCCCCGGGTACGCCTGCAAGTACATCGGTAAACCGAATAAGGATGTGACTAGGATCGAGAACGCAACCGTAGACGAGAAGGATGAAGGTACCCGACACTTGCAAGAATTAATTAAAACACGACATTTTAGGGGCTTTAATAATTAGAATATCTGGACCCACTTTAAACCATCACCGACGAACTTCCCTCACTCCAGGTAAGATGGATGCAGGAGAACGCTTCCTTAGAGGGCGCCAAATGGGTGCATGCGAAGCTTTCATGCGCATATTCTCTCAACCGGTATGTTCCCACTCTCCCAGTGACACTTCATTGCTCATGTACTGATTCCTTGTCCGCTTCCCCCAAGGTCATGACGAGACATCCCCCGGTCAAGACGTTACCCTGTCACTACGAAACTCGAAAGACGTATAAGATCACTAAAGGTAGGTTCGCTACTGAATGCACATCAACCACGTTCCCTTTTGCACTGGAAACACCAACGCCGCTTCTACTTTCCGAACCAGGTGGTGGTAGAACAGCGTCGAAGGGGCTCGACGACCTCGAACGCTACTGGTGCCGTGACGTACGCCTGAAGGACCTCCGGTACGACGAGTACTTCGGCAACCGCATCCTACGAGACTTGAACATCGGAAGGGACTACCGTATCCCCTACTCCAAAATGAGGAAGAGACACCCGGACCTCATGATCGAAGAGTTGGAGCGGTCCTCGCGCAATTTGACCGCAAGAGACATCAGAAAGAAACGCAAAATGTCCTGTATGCGGAGCAAGCCCACCTTGTGCAGGATTGCTTTAGTCCGACCAGAGGAAGGGGACAACTTCTACTTCCGCGTCCTGCTGTCGCAAGTCCCAGCCCTCGATCCCGAGGAGTACAAGACATTCGATGGCAAGACATACGACACTTTCTATGAAGCCTGCGTAGCAAGGGGATTTGTCGACAGTAGTAACGCGTACGACATTGCCATGCAACAGGCCGTCGACCTGAAGATGACAAGCGGCCAGTTAATTAGCCTCTACATCAACCTCGCCGTCATCGGAGCCCCCGTCTT
>BQIY01000410.1 GCA_021604265.1 Nitrospirales bacterium | reverse complement strand
GAAGTTTGATCCTCCCTATATTCTTCCAATTACTGGCGACAAACAACAAGACTTTGAAGAACATTTATATTCCGGTTCCTATAAAGGGGTCACCGACCTGATCACCAAATGGGCCTGGCCGATTCCAGCTAAATGGGCGGTACGGTTATGCGTGAAAGCTGGGATTGTCCCTAATGCCGTCACGACACTCAGCTTGATTCTCACCATTATTGCGGGAATATGTTTTATCAAGGGACAATTTGGAATTGGCCTCCTAGCGGGGTGGCTTATGACCTTTCTCGATACGGTGGACGGAAAGTTAGCTCGTGTGACAGTCACCTCCAGTAAGTTTGGGCATGTTTTGGATCACGGCCTCGATATTATTCATCCTCCGCTTTGGTATATCGCCTGGGGCCTGGGGTTGGCCACATTTACACCTCCTACAGCCTGGCTGACACTTCATACAATTTTTGGCATCGTTCTCATCGGCTACATTATGGGCCGTCTATGCGAAGGATTATTCCAACTCTGTCTAGGCCAATTCGGTTTATTTTGCTGGCGGCCCCTTGATTCCTTCAATCGTTTAATTACCGCTCGCCGAAATCCCAATCTTATTTTACTCACGGGGTCATTGTGTATGGGTCGCCCCGACTTAGGGTTACTCGCCGTCACCGCATGGACCGTTCTCTCAACCGTCACCTTACTCATTCGACTGGTATTCGCCTTCGGTGTCCGTATGATGACCGGTAGTCCATTACGTCCATGGCTCGCAGAAATTGGAACCACCGTGGACAGGGAGTCGTTAGCGGCAAAAACATTCACTCGACCTCCACTCACTACAACCATTCAATCAACAGATTGACTCTGGTACTATCACATAAGAAGCCTAAGCCGAACGTCTTCCTGAAGAATGAGGACAGCATTGCCATCACCCGCACGAACATATCGCCTTGGCATCGTCTCCAACCCCCTCAGTGGACGTAATAAAAAAAGTTCGGTTGCTCTCAAAAACATCCTGGAATCCCACCCGACGATTCTTCAATACGAAGCACAGACAGGACACGAGATCCAAACAGCCGTCATAGAGCTTGCCCGAGAACAGGTTGATATCATCGTGATCAATGGCGGCGACGGAACGGTACAAGGCGTTCTCACAACGCTGTTTCATCAGCAACCATTCGACACACTCCCCTTATTAGCCATCCTTCCTTCCGGCACGTCCAATATGAACGCAGGCGATGTTGGACTCCTCGGCAATCGCACGACAGCACTTCAAAAACTGGTATCATGGGCAGGAGGACAAGGCGATGCTCCGAGGATTCTCACGCGACAGATCTTACGCGTTCAGCGAGTTCCCAATGAAGATCCTATCTATGGAATGTTTTTTGGCGCCGGCGCCATCTTCCAAGGCGCACAAGTTGGCTGGAAAACGAAGCAGTCAGTCGGACGACTGGGCGAAGTTGGTGCGAGTCTCATCATCAGCCGGTTTTTTCTTTCACTGCTGTTTGGCCGACAAACCCGTATCAACCCCATTCCCTTGACCATCTCCCGCGATGCACACCCGCCCATCCAAGGAGAGTTTTTGACGATTCTTGTCACAACCTTGGAACGACTCTTCTTGGGATTACGGCCGTATTGGGGAACTGAAACCCACCCGTTACACTATACAGCAGTCCGGAACAAACCCACATATCTCAAAAGAACGCTCCCCTCACTGTTGTTCGGCCGCTCACATCAATACGGAACACCAGAACACGGATACAGCAGTCATAATGCGCACACGCTAGAACTTCATATGCAAGATGGATTTACCATTGACGGTGAGGACTACACACCTGACCCTGAACTAGGCCCCGTGCGCCTGACCACTGGCGGCATGGCCTCCTTTATCCGTTTTTAATCATATCGATCGTGACTACTTCACCTGAACTGCTACAGCTTGTCCATCGCCAAGATGCGGAACATGTTCCTGATTCGATCCACGCACTGAGCGAAGCACTCCTGACGCGTCATGCTGATGCGATTCAAGCCGTCTTGTTTTACGGCTCTTGTTTACGGTCAGACTCAGACATCGAGGGCATTGTCGACTTATATCTGATTGTCGATACCTATCGCGCAATGTATGACACGACCTTCTTAGCGGTTGCGAATACACTCCTTCCACCCAATGTGTTCTACATCGAAATTCCATTTCAAGATCGTACTGTCCGAGCCAAATACGCCATCCTCTCTTTACAGGATTTTCAACGCAGCACATCCATGCAATGGTTTCATTCCTATTTCTGGGCACGCTTCGCACAACCCACGAAAGTGCTCTATACCGCGACGCCTCAGGTCGAACACAAAATCTACACCGCGCTCGCTCAAGCCGTCATGACGTTTCTCACAAGAACGCTCCCGCAAACCCCTCAATCTTTTGATGCACTGACAATCTGGGAAACAGGCCTGTCACTGACCTATCGAGCGGAGCTTCGAACAGAGAAACCAGGACGAATCAAGCAAATCGTTGAAGCGAATCGAGACTATTATCAACAGACCGCTGACGCGGCTCTTCCTCACCTGTCGCCCCCTGTCATCGTCGATCGCTCAGTCCATCCTGCGTGCTTTCAGGCACCCTGTTCATCAGTAATCCGTCAGCTCAACAGCGTCACTTGGCTGCTTCGTCGAGGGCAAGGCAAGGTCTTATCCATCTTACGGCTCATCAAAGGACTCTTTACGTTTCAAGGTGGCGTCGACTATATCCTATGGAAGATCGAACGTCATTCCGGTGTCAGCATTGAACTCACGCCTCAGCAACGAAAGCATCCGCTCCTTGCCAGTCCTGTTGTGTTTTGGAAGCTCTATCGAAAAGGCGCATTTCGGTAGTAACATCCGACCACCAACGGTTTAGAGATCCTCGATACAGTAAAGTACTCCATGATGATTACTCATGAAAATATTTTCTTACCGTGCATCACGAACCGACCTTATACTCAACCAAGGTCTTTACCGATGTCATGATATTCGTTACTATGTGGGCTCGCGATACAATATCCCTCAAGCCGACAAATACGTAACACATCTCAATACTTCAATCTTCATCTTAATGCTTTTCACGTAAGAAACAATCCGTCATGTCGCTGTATGCCTACATCATCGGTGAATCGCCTCTCCAACTATGGGGGCTCACCTCTCGTGAACGATTAATCCGAATGCTGGAACGCATGGAGATTGAGCAGGTGATTGATGATTGCGCCTTGCTGCCTTCAGATTCCACGCTGCTCCTCGTTCATAGCGACTATCTGTATGACGTGCGGGTATTGAGTCATCTCATGGAGCAGACAAACGCTGTCTTTCAGCTCACGGTAGAAGAAAAAGAGGTTCCCATTGCAGCTCATGTTCAT
>BQIY01000409.1 GCA_021604265.1 Nitrospirales bacterium | reverse complement strand
CAACGATCGCTTTGACCATGGGATTTTCACTAAAATCCTCCAACTCGCTGACCGTCTGCTTCGAGTCAAGAATGGGGCCTTCAACCCGCACCACCGCCACCTGCTCTTTCCCATACGATGCCATGTCAGGCAACAGGGCCTTGCCCAACCACGTGAACACCACGGCAGCCACCAAGATCCAAAACACTCGTTTCCACCAGGACTGCCGCGGAGCGGGAGGCGATGCGTAGGTATCAGACATGGGCGTTACGGAGAAACCCTTTCTTCATTCTTCATTAAGAATCCCCCTGCGCTTCTGCATTTTTTTCTTGGGTCATCCGGCCTAAGCTTTGATCAATCTGCCCTTGAGTCGCATGAAAGGCCTCCAATTGATCTTGGTCGGATTCACGAAGATGTTCGGATAAACTCAAGGCAATTTTTCGTTCATCGCAATCAACTTTCACAATTTTCGCGGTGACTTCTTGGCCGACTTCGAATTTATCCTCAACTCGTTCTTGGGAATCGATATTAATTTCACTAATATGAATCAGACCTTCGACCCCGCCGTCGAGTTCAATAAACACACCAAAGTCTGCAATCTTGGAAACCTGTCCAGACGCCTTTGCTCCAATTTGAAACCGTGAGGGAATTTCAGATTCCCAGGGATCGGACACCAGTTGCTTATACCCTAACGATAATCGTTCTTTATCTTTGTCAATACGAAGAATGACAGCTTGCACTGACTGGCCTTTTTTAAACAATTCAGACGGATGCTTAATATGTTTCGTCCACGACATGTCAGAGATATGGATCAGACCATCAATCCCTTCTTCCAGGCCAATAAACGCACCAAAGTCTGTAACACTCTTAACCTTTCCTTCAATTTGCGTCCCTTCTGGATACTTGGACTCAATCACATCCCAAGGGTTCGGAGCCGTCTGCTTCATTCCCAGAGAAATTTTTCGACTCTGCTGATCGACATGGAGCACCTGCGATTCAATTTGATCACCGATAGACACCACTCGTGAAGGATGACGCACTTCATGGGTCCAGGACATTTCAGACACATGGACCAACCCTTCCACCCCAGGCTCCAATTCCACAAACGCTCCATAATCAGTCAGGCTCACGACTTTTCCTGGAATCCGGCTGCCTTCGGGATATTTGGCTTCAACCTGACTCCACGGATCTGCCGTTTTCTGTTTTAAGCCTAAGGAAATCCGTCCGGTTTCACGATCATACTTCAGAACCAAGACCTCGATGCGATCGCCAATGGAGAACATATCCGAAGGATGACCAACCCGTCCCCACGAAATATCTGTAATGTGCAGCAAGCCATCAATGCCTCCAAGATCAAGGAAGGCACCATAATCGGTGATATTTTTGACGGTTCCGGTGATGAGTTGTCCTTCAGCTAAGGTGGAGAGTGTCGTCTGCCGTTTCTTGTCTCGTGTTTCCTCAAGCAGCGCCCGGCGAGACACGACCACGTTACCTCTCCGATGATTGACCTTAATAATCTTAAAGTTGAAGACTTTCCCGACTAACCCATCCAAATCACGAACTGGCGTCAGGTCAATTTGAGAACCAGGAAGAAACGCCTTGACTCCAATATCGACCATCATGCCGCCCTTAATCCTCGACAGCACCTTACCTTCAACCTCTTTGTCATCGCGGTGGGCTACTTCCAGATCTTCCCAGACCTTCATCTTGTCCGCTTTTTCTTTTGAGACCAGCAGATTGCCTTCGGCATCTTCGCATTGCTCAATATAGACTTGTATCGTATCGTTGACGGCAAGCGTCTGCAGTTCTTCACTGGAAAATTGATCAGACGGAATCATGCCCTCAGACTTATATCCGATATCGACGACAACCCGTTCACGCTGGATATTGACCACCCGTCCTTCCGTAATGGTGCCTTCCTCAATATTCCGAAAGGTTTCTTCATAGAGCGCTGCTAATGCTTCACGATCCAGCTGTTCAGGTTGTTCAGATACTGTATTCATCCTCTTCCTACGCCTCCACTCTGCTCAATGCACGGCTGATTGATGATTAAAAATTAAACTTCCTCGTAACCCTCAGCGTGAGATTACATGGAAGATCGGCATCATAGACATTCATGTTGATCGACTTGCCGAAGGAGCCGACGCCCGACCTAATTCGGCAATGCGCGTCATCACCGCGTCACTGACGGTGCGATAATATTCTTTTGGTTCCAGTCCTTCTTGATACGGGAAGGTCATCGGCTCTCCAAAATGCACATGGACTGGCTTCAAACGCAAACGAGCCGACCCCATGGGTAGGACATCGAACGTGCCACCAATGTAAGCTGGCACGACAGGACATTGTGCCTTGGAGAGAATGACCCCGATCCCAGGCTTTCCCTCCTGCAGATCCCCATCCGGCGTCCTGGTACCCTCAGGGAAAATCACAACCGGCTTTCCGGCTTTTAGCCGGGAGACCGTTTCATTCAACGCAAGCCGGTCTAACCGGTTGGTCTTGAGTGGAATCCAGGCAATTTTTCGAAACATCCAATGAAGAAGAGGGTGAGGGAAAAGATTCGCTCGTCCCAAAAACGACACACGTCTGGGAATACCACATCCCAAGAAGGGAATGTCGACGTAGCTGGCGTGGTTGGCTGCGAATAAGATTCCTCCACTTTTCGGAATATGTTGTGCCCCGTGGACACGATAACGAAAACACAATCGCCCCAGTATATTGAACATCGCCCAAATACTGGCGTACACAAGCCCACTCACTGGCGTGCTGAAACAACTTCACTCAGATGGTCCAACACCTGATCAATCGACAAATTGGAGGTATCAATCATCATGGCATCTGGAGCCGGAATTAATGGAGCCACGTCTCGAGAACGGTCACGATCGTCGCGAATGGTCATTTCCCGTCGGAGATCATCCCAGTTTTTCTGTTGATCATCCGCATGCATGTCACGATAACGTCGGCTAATCCGAATATCAGGATCAGCATCAAGAAAAAACTTTACATCAGCTTGGGGAAAGACTTTCGTCCCCATATCACGTCCCTCAACCACAGTACCGCCCTCGTTCGCAAAGTCCCGCTGAATCGGTAGCAGCCATTCACGAACCTGAGGAAGTGCGGCAACCGTTGACGCTAACTGACTCACATCAAGACTTCGAAGTTCATGCGTCACATCTTGTGCATCGACAAAGACCGAAAGCGTATGCTCGCTCGCCGTGAGCTCAAGCTTGGTGGTCGAAAGCAGATCTGCGACCTGCTTCGAATCGGCCGGATCAATTTGACTGGACCGAAATTTCCAGGCTATCCCACGATACAGTGCTCCGGTATCCAAATAGGTATAACCAAGACGTGCAGCCAATTTTTTGGCAACTGTACTTTTGCCGACACCTGCCGGACCATCAATCG
>BQIY01000408.1 GCA_021604265.1 Nitrospirales bacterium | reverse complement strand
TTGAGATTGGCGGAGGGATGCGTTCGGAGACACCGCTGAAAGCGTTTATTCCTGGCGGTGCCTCGGCACCATTTCTGACTCCAGAGCACTTAGACGTGAAAATGGATTTTGAGTCGGTGGCGAAGGCCGGGTCGATGCTCGGATCTGGGGGCATTACGGTGATGGAGGAAGGGACCAGTATGGTGTGGGCGGCCCTTCGTTTAATGGAATTTTTCTATCACGAGTCCTGTGGAAAATGTACGCCATGTCGAGAAGGGAGCTCCTGGCTTGTGCAGACCTTACAACGGATTTGGCGTCGGGAAGGCCGGATGTCTGATCTGGACCTCTTGTTGGATCTTTGTAAAAGCATCGAAGGACGAACGGTCTGTGCATTTGGAGAAGCTGAAGTCTCTCCCATTGTGAGTACGATGCGGCATTGGCGATCAGAGTATGAAGAATTGATTCGAGAAGCGGAGGCGTCCCGCCCAGACCGTAAGCAGGAAATTCCAGTGTTGAGTCAAGTGTAGGGCATGTGATGAGTGAACAAACTGCAATGGACATGGTGACGGTCACAATTGATGACCAGACGACCACCGTGCCGAAAGGCACACTGGTCATCGAAGCGGCACGTCAAGTCGGGGTGATGATTCCTCACTTTTGCTATCATCCGAAACTTTCGCCCGATGCCAATTGTCGAATGTGTTTGGTTGAAATTGAAAAAATGCCGAGACTTCAAACCTCCTGTAGCACTCCCGTGTCAGACGGTATGGTGGTTCGTTCGTCGGCTTCTTCGACAGTGAAGCAGGCCCGAAAGTCAGTCCTCGACTTTATTTTGGCGAACCATCCCCTTGATTGTCCGGTCTGCGATCAGGGCGGGCGGTGTGACCTGCAGGATTTTTCTCACGAATATACCGCGTCAGGGACAAAGTTTGTCGAACTCAAACGGGTGTTTCAGAAAGAGTACTTTAGTCCCGTTATCGAGACGCAAATGAATCGCTGCGTACAGTGCCTGCGTTGCGTGCGGTATTGCGATCAAGTGATGGATGTGCGGGCGTTGGCTCCCGCAGGTCGAGGGACCATGACGAAAATTCAGTCCTTTGGCGTGCATGAACTTGATTGTGAGTTTTGCGGGGGCTGTGTCCAAATTTGTCCAGTCGGCGCGATCACCAGTCGCCTCTCGATGTATGAGTTTCGGCCTTGGATGCTGAAACGAACGGAATCCATCTGCGGCTATTGCGGTGATGGCTGTCAGATGACGTTTCAGGCGAAGAATGACGATCTCATTGAAGTCAACTCAACCCACGGCGCGGGGCGAAATAACGGGGATCTCTGCTCTCGCGGGTATTTTGGCTATCATGCCAACGTTCACGAAGATCGTGTCAAGGCGCCGCTCGTGCGTCGCGACGGGGTGTTCGTTGAAGTTACGTGGGAAGAGGCTCTGGAAGTTGTCGCTGAACGGTTGATGCGCATAAAAAGTGAGAGCGGTCCTGATTCCATTGGCGGGCTGATTGCGTCGCGCTGTACGAATGAAGATCTCTATCTGTTTCAAAAATTCATGCGGGTAGTGATCGGTACGAACAATCTGGATAGTAGTGCGCGTTTTGGACATATGAATGGGCTTCATGCGCTTCGGCGGGTTCAAGGGACCCATTGTTGGACGGTCAGTTATGAAGATATTCTCGCAGCGAATATCGTATTGCTGGTGGGAACCAACGTCACTGAGACCAATCCCATTACGGCACTCAAGGTCAAGGAAGCGGTCAAACGACGTGAGGCAGAACTCATCACCTTGGAAGCTTTACGGCCGACAATCGGAACCATCAGTAATATAACCTTGTTGTCGACGCATCATTTACCGGTTTCGCCAGATCAGTTTGGTGCAGGAGTGATCGGCTTGCTCAAGGCAGTAATTGACGCAGATTTGATTGATGCCGACTTGTCGGCGAAGGCCAAAGATTATGTTCTGAATATCAAGGAGCGTGTTGGTGCGATCTCCTGGAGCGACATTGAGGATCAAACAGGCCTTACGCCTGCCGTATTCAAAGATGCGGCGACGGCGTTTTCTCAGGCTGAACGTGCGGTGGTTCTTGTTGGCCAGGGTGTTCTCCGAAGTCAGGGCGGGTTCGGCATGACGTTAAACCTTTTCGACCTGCTCGTTTTGACTGGAAAAGTGAGTCGGCCAGGGTGCGGACTCGGTCCGCTGGCTGAAGAAAATAACGATCAAGGATCGGCCGAGATGGGAGCGATTGCTGAATGGCTGCCTGGTGCTCTTGATGTGGCATCGGAAGAGGCTCGAAAAACTTTTGAAACGACGTGGGAGTGCGCGCTGCCGTCGAACGCTGGCCTGTCCCTTATGGATATGCTGGATGGAGCCAAAAGCGGACAGCTGAAAGCGATGATGGTGGTTGGGGAAAATCCGGTAGCCTCACTTCCTCCAACAATCGGCGTGACCGATGCGTTAGAACATCTTGAGTTCCTTGTGTGCCAAGAATTGTTTTTGACGGATACGGCCAAATTAGCGGATGTTGTATTGCCGGCTTGTTCTTATGCGGAAAAAGATGGCACGTTTACCAATACTGAGGGCCATACCCAAGCCGTCAGGAAGGCGATCGATCCACTGGGCGACAGTCGCCCGGATTGGGAAATTCTTTCCGCCCTCTCTGCCATGATGGACAATCCTTTCGAGTATGAGAGCGTGAAGGCCATTGGCAAGGAAATGCGGAATGTGGTTCCTGGATCCCGAACCCTAGGCCCTTCGCCTTCACCTCCTACCCCTAGCTCGGAAACGATTGCGCACTATCTTCAAGAGGGATATCGCAAGACGCTCTCAACTCGCTATCAGCTTTCAGGCCAGACGGATAAGAAGATGTTTGTTCTCAATGTTGGGCAGTCGCTCTTTCATTCAGGGAAATTTTCGACTCGCGCAAAGGGCTTGCTTCGAATTCAAGACCAAGGAGTCTTGCACATGAACCCTGAGGATGCGGAGCGATTGGGAATAGAATGTGGGTCTCGTGTTCGTGTCTCGAATGCCCAAGGGCAGGTCGACACAACTGTGAAATTGCTTGATCGTTTGCCAACGGGCGTGCTGTTTTTCCCTGAGCATTTTGATAAAGACATTCGGCAGCTCTTGACGGTGTCTGTGGATGGCGAGACGAAGGTGCCGTCCTTTAAGTGTACGTTCGTGAATGTGGAGAAGGTTTCCTAATATTTGTGGGAGGGAATGCAACTGTTTGAGGTGTTGCATTGTTATTCTTTCTTAATTTTGGAGTAACCTCGTGTTTGACTTCGGCATAAAATTCGCGCTGACGGTGACTCAAATTGCTGCTGTCATGGGTATTGTCTTGCTAACCGTTGCCATTCTGACTCTTTTGGAGCGGAAGGTATTGAGTTGGATGCAGGACCGTATGGG
>BQIY01000407.1 GCA_021604265.1 Nitrospirales bacterium | reverse complement strand
CAAAATCCAAACAGTATTTGTTGATTGGATCCCATCAATCCATAACGAATGAGTACCGGTATCTGAATGCGGATAATCCTGAAAGCGATTTTCAGATATTTCAGGCCAGGAAACGAGGGCATGAATACGATGTGGATCATTTGGGGGATCATTTCTGGATTCGAACGAATGATGATGCCAAAAACTTTCGTTTGATGCGGACTGAAACAAAAGCCACGAGCGCCACACACTGGGAAGAAGTGATTCCTCACCGGCTAGAGGTGTATTTGGAAGGATTTGAGCTATTCAAGAATTTCCTGGTGTTAGAAGAACGGAGGCAGGGTCTCATCCACCTTCGTATGCTTCGGACCGAAGATGCCTCTGAACATGAACTGAATTTTGGAGAGCCAACCTACCTTGCAGCGTTGGGGGATAATTTAGAAGCCGATACTCCTTATCTACGATTTGGGTATACATCCATGACCACCCCCATGACCATCTATGATTATCACATGGAAACACGAGAAAAAATTCTTCTCAAACAAGAGCCGGTCCTTGGGAATTTTCACATCAGCCACTACCAGACGGAACGCCTTTTTGCTCCAGCACCAGATGGTACCTCTATTCCTATATCCGTGGTCTACCGAAAAGGTTTTGTCCCGGATGGCACGCATCCCCTGTTGTTGTATGGCTATGGTTCCTATGGTGCGAGCATGGATGCAAGTTTTAGCTCCCCCCGACTCAGCTTGTTGGATCGTGGGTTTGTCTATGCGTTAGCCCACATTCGAGGTGGAGAGGAACTGGGCCGACAGTGGTATGAAAACGGCAAGTTATTATCCAAGAAAAATACCTTCACGGATTTTATCGCCTGTGCCGAATTTTTAATTCGGCAAGGGTACGCTGCCCCTCAGAAATTATTCGCTCTTGGTGGAAGCGCTGGTGGTTTGTTGATGGGGGCGATTATGAATATGCGGCCTGATTTGTTTCATGGTGTAGTGGCACAGGTTCCTTTTGTGGATGTGGTGACCACGATGTTAGATCCCAATATCCCTCTGACGACGGGAGAATATGATGAATGGGGTGATCCCAATCAACAACAGTTTTACGAGTATATGCTTTCCTATTCACCTTACGATAACCTTCAACCCCAGCCGTATCCTCACCTTTTAGTGACTTCAGGGTTGCATGACTCACAAGTGCAATTTTGGGAGCCGACCAAATGGGTTGCAAAACTGCGTGCGCTGAAGACCGATAATCAACGCCTTTTGCTCAGAACCAATATGGATGCAGGCCATAGTGGAGCCTCAGGCCGTTTTAAACGGTATGAGGAAACCGCGATGATCTATGCATTCTTATTGGATCTCGCCGGTTCCGCTGACCGGTAAGGTATTCCCTTTTTTTTCAGGAATCTCATTGACTCGCACATTCGTCTTCAGCTCCAGGCCACATTTCCCCTAGTGAGTCAAGGCGAGCGTGAGGAGGCTCCCAGTGTTGGTTCCCCTGTCCTGATGGGTAGCTGTTCTCAGAGCCTGGCTCTATCCGCGTAGGGTCTCTTCAGCCCTTGGTGGAAATGGAAAAACCTCGATCCTAGGCTCTTGCCAGATGAACCAAGATTCTCTACATTCTTAGGCATGACCCCCAGACGATTCCGGGCCAAGGTTCTCTCTGTTCGGCATTTGACTCAAGATGTTCGAGAATTAATCTTGGAGTTGGTGGATACCCAGAGCTTAGAATTTCTCCCAGGCCAAGCAATTGCCGTAAACATCCCTGATGGGGCTTCGGGCCGTTCATTCCTGAGATACTATTCGCTGGCTTCACTTCCCAGTTCCTCTCATCAGCTCGTACTACTCTTTAATGCCGGAGACAAAGGAAAAGGCGCAACGTTTTCGTTGGAGCATTCGATCGGTGAGGAACTTGAATGTTCCGGTCCTTTCGGTTCATTTCACCTTCATGAGGACCCTGAACGAGATCTGTTATTTATTGGGACGGGAACCGGCATCGCGCCTTTATGGTCTATGCTGTCCAGTCTCTTTGAGCAATCGTGTTCTCAGCCCATGACCTTGCTGTGGGGACTTCGGAGTGAGTCGGATATCTACTATTTGGACCAGTTGCAAAAGTGGGCCGATTGCTATAAAAATTTTTCCTTTAATCTGACCCTGTCTCAACCTGCTCATCATTGGAGGGGAAGGACGGGACGGGTGACACATCTGCTTCAGGAGTTCCCGGATGTGGATCATCTGGCGGTATATGTGTGTGGTAATCGAAAAATGGTTGCGGATGTCACCAGTCTTCTTCAGCGTAAGGGAATATGTCCTGTCTATCGCGAACGGCACCATGAAGAGAAATAATACGTTGGTCTTCGATTGGCAGATTTGTCTCTTCATGGTGCCGTTTAGTTCCTTGCTTCGCACGTCCATGCAGGTTCACTCTCTTCTCGCCAACGGCTTTCTGGAGGAATAGGTTGAAAGGTCGTTGTGATGCAGGATGAGATGAATGTTACGACACAGTTAAGTGAGCGCTCAGGGAAACACGATGATCTCCCTGCTGATCTTGGGATTTATCTCCATGTTCCTTTTTGTATAAAACGATGTCATTTTTGTGCATTTTATCTCGTCCTGCATGAAGAACAACGGGTGAAACAGTTTCTTCAGGCCATTGAACAAGAAATCGCGCTGTATGCTAACCAACCGGGAATGAGAGAGCGAACGGTTGCAACCGTCTATGTCGGGGGTGGGACTCCCACGGTCTTACGTCCTGAACAGTTGGCTCTTATTTTTTTTAGCATTAGGTCCAAGTTTTCCCTCTCGGAACAATGTGAAATCACCGTCGAAGCAACACCGGAATCTCTTACGGACAGGTATGTTGATTTTCTTCAGCAAGCAGGCGTGACACGTTTAAGTATAGGGATCCAATCTTTTGATCAACAGGAACGGACGATGTTGGGACTTTCAGGGACCAGTGCGGAGGCTAAAGCCAAGGTTCAAAACGCAAAACAGGCTGGTTTCTCCAATATTAATCTTGACCTCATCTACGGGACTCCCAACCAAACTGTCCAGTCATGGGAAAGGACTCTGACTTATGCACTGGAGCTGGATCCCTCTCATTTGTCCTGTTATGCACTTTCTATTGAAAAAGGGACTCGATTCTATAATGAATTTCGGCGCGGGCTATTTGAGGTGATGGACCCAGATCATGAGGCGTCTTTTCAGGAGCAGGCTGAAGTCCAATTGGAGTCGTTGCAATGGTCTCGCTATGAACTTTCCAATTGGGCGAAGCCAGGATTTGCCTGTCAGCATAATCTTCGATATTGGCGAGGGTTGGAGTATTTGGGATTGGGTCCAAGTGCCCAATCCTTTATTTCCGAATGCCGGTTTGGAAACGTGTCCAGTCTTGAGCATTATTCGAAATTTTTGATGGCCGGACAACTGCC
>BQIY01000406.1 GCA_021604265.1 Nitrospirales bacterium | reverse complement strand
AATAACTCAGTCCCGAAACCTTGCCCCTGTGGTTCTCAGGTCACCTATTCAAGAACCTTCGTTCTCGCACAAATAAGCACTCTTCATGTAAAAATATGCAAACATGCGCCTCAAGATCTCATTACTTCTAGCAAATACATTGAACACCGCCTAACACGTAGATTTCTATCCCGCCGTACGATACAGTTTCTGACCAGGGTCACCAAAGTTTTCCTTAGGTCATCTGCCATCACTGACCGAAAAGACAGAGACCTCATCCGTTGATGGTAACAAAGGTGGAAATTCTCATTCGGGTAATACAGCTATCCCCAGAAGGAGCACACATGTTCGTGACCAATATTGAAGTAATTCCAGGAAAAACCATTACGGTCTGTCATGGGATTGTGTCAGGCAGCACCGTGAGAGCCAAACACGTCGGACGGGACATCATGGCCAGTTTCAAGAATATTTTTGGAGGAGAGCTCAAAGGCTATACAGAACTGTTAGGAGAGTCACGCGAGCAGGCCATTGACCGAATGAAGGCGCAGGCTCAGCAAATGGGAGCCAACGCCATCGTGAATGTCCGTTTTTCCACATCATCTGTTGCCGCAGGCGCGGCAGAGATTTATGTCTACGGTACGGCTGTCACAGTGGAGTAAACGATAGCCGGTCTCCGTAAGGATCTGATTGCTGTTGAGGAATATCACGCGGGGCGTGACTAACGGTTAGGCCAATCATTATAAGGATTCACTATCGCATGGAAAATCTCATCGTTATCATCATATTGGTTGCCCTAGGCTATTTCTTTGGAAGAATGGCAGAAACGAAACATTATCAATCTATTCAGCATCGTGAACAAGCGTCCCTTGCGTTACCAACGAGTTCGAGTAAAAAGCCCATGGGTGATATCGGACACATACGTCATGCACGACTCGTTCAAGGCAATGTCGTGATTTCCGTCGATTACTTCAAACGTTTTTTAGCCACACTCCGAAATATTTTTGGCGGTACCGTTCAAGCCTATGAAACACTCTTAGATCGCGCAAGACGTGAAGCGGTGCTCAGACTCAAAGAAAGTTGTCCCGACGCTGATCAAATCATCAATCTACGTCTTGAAACATCTTCTATTTTTAAAGGCGACAGCGAACGGATCGGGTCGGTTGAAGTCTTGGCCTACGGAACAGCCATCTATCTTCAAGACAGCATTTCCCAGGATAGCACCCGGTGAAGTACCAACCTTCGTTGCCAGAACGCAACGATAATATCTCTCACCAACATCCTGTCCGTGAATTCATCATTTTGATTCTAGGAGTGATAGGGCTTGTCGTGCTCAGTTTTTGGATACTCGGATTACTCGTAGATCAAGCGGTCGACTCTCTACCCCCAGAGGACGAAGCGAAACTCTTTGCAAAGATCGATCTGAGCCGTGCCTTTGGCACTGAGGGTTCTCAGAAAGAACTGAACCTGCTACAACGGCTCATTGACTCACTTGACCACTGTCACAATATTCCCTTTCCTCTCACCGTACATCTCATTGACTCAATGGACATCAATGCCATCGCATTGCCGGGAGGTGATATTGTCGTCTACTCAGGGCTGCTTAACCACATCCCAACCACAAATGGGCTCGCGTTTGTCTTGGCCCACGAACTTGGACACTTCAAAAACCGCGATCATTTACGTTCCATTGGACGGGGGCTTGTCTTGGCGGCTCTTGTCACCTATTTCACAGGTTCCAATTCCGATATGTCTCAAATGATCGCATCGTCTTTATCCCTTGGACAAGCAAAATATTCTCAAAGCCGTGAGAGCCAGGCTGATGAGACGGCTCTCGAAATTCTCAACTGCCATTACGGGCATGTGGGAGGAGCCACTGAATTATTCGAGGCATTACAACAAGACGACGGATCGTGGGGCATTGGCATGCTGCATTATTTTGATACGCACCCCGAACTTCAGAAGAGAATTGACGCCCTGCACGACTTAGGAAAAGCGCGAGGCTATCAGATAGGCGAAACAGTTCCTTTAAAAGGAAATTCTCTTCTCTAGCACGCTGGGAAGAGGCGAGAACAAGGGACCTTGATAGACCGTCCTCAATTCCACTCGCCCGATATGAGGTGTGCGCTGTTGGTGACGACTCTCAACCGTAAACGTCGCTTCTCGGCCCATGCCTTTCAATAAATGCGTCGCCAATTCTATGCGAGACACTGCACGCGTCGCGCATAAATGACGAATCCCAGTTTCCGCGCTCTTAGCCAAATCCATGACACGCTGCGCCAATTCATGGGTCCACACCGCCGACCGATATTCATCTTCTATGATGGTAATCGGCAGCTGTTGCTGCATACGGTATCGAAGCCAATCATGATGACCGGTTCGGCCATTATGTGACGCTCCAATTCCAAGACCTGTTCGAATCACTAACGAACCCGCTCTCTGCAACACTTCGTGTTCCGCGTCAACACGTGTCCGGCCATAGACACTGATCGGACAGGGCGCTGAATCTTCCGTATAGACGCCATCACCACCAAACACATGATCGGATGAGACATAGACAAACTTGGCATGCTCAGGGAGCGCCCGCACCACGCGTTTGACGTGTTGGATATTGATCTCATCGGCCCATTCGGGATGGGTCTCACACTTCGTCACATCACAGACAGCATGACAATATAGGAGAACATTCGGCTGAGTTCGATGAAAGAGCTCTTCAATCCAATTCGAACTGTCGAGCTGTAGAGAAGGCCAGTGACGAACGGCTTGTGCGCGGTTTCCAGGAGAAATAAATGGGTGAATGGCTCTGGGAAATTTTGTGGCTAATTGATACCCCAACATGGAGGTCGCACCAAAGAGCACAATCGAGCGATTAATCATGTCAGAAGAGAACCTATCAATAATGTGATTCCAAACGATCTTCACTCAAACAATGGAACAATTAAACAAGGAATCTGAAACCCACGGTGTATCCGAAAGGATAATCTCTCCATCAGGGTAGATACAATCTGCGACAATGCTACACGTTTTCCAGCAACCCCCTATTCAAAGCCATCGATAAATAGGGAGTTGATAGAGGATGAACCATCAATCAGCCATCATACCAAAGAACAGTCTCTCAAGGCATGTAATTTGCTGTCTTAACATTCTTAGACAGAAGAGAACAGATACCGTTTCTACACATACACCGTTCGATGCTTAAAGCACGAACGTTCTAAGGAGAAATACGATCATGTCTGCTCAGGCTTCATTCCTCATTTCTTTGATCGTCTATGATACGTCATCGATCGTGAGCGAGTTGATTAAAACCTATAGGACGTTTCTCGAAACTCCTGAACCTGCATTTGACACTCATGACATCATTGACATTCACATTATCTATGCGAGTAGTGAAGATGAGGTCATGCATGCGGTGTCCGGCCTGACGAACAAGTCGCC
>BQIY01000405.1 GCA_021604265.1 Nitrospirales bacterium | reverse complement strand
CACATCCCATGTTAGCATCATCCTTGCGAGTGGGGCTGTGGCGCAGTTGGGAGCGCGCGTGAATGGCATTCACGAGGTCGCCGGTTCAATCCCGGCCAGCTCCACCAAATAATACCTCAGTACAGACTCTTCAGCGAGCTTTACCTTTTCTTTTTACATTCTGATGGACGCTGAGACCGCCGCATCATAGGAAAAATGCGTTAACCCATGTTTCATATCGAAAGCCTCACGAAGGAATATCCCACCAAGACCTTATTCGACAAGGCCTCGGCTCATCTGCGTCCTGATACGCGCGTTGGAATCGTCGGCCCCAACGGCACGGGAAAAACCACGCTCCTGCGCATGATCATCGGCACCGACGAACCCGACGAAGGCCGAGTCCGGAAACGCCCCCATTTAAAAATAGGCTATCTCCCCCAAGAGCTCGAAACTCTTCCTGGCCGAACCATTATTGAAGCCACCCATCGAAACGAATATCCCGAACATGAAGCCAAACGAATCCTCGCGGGTCTCGGAATGGGTGAAGGCGACTGGGACAGGAGCATGCAGACGTTATCTGGCGGATATCGTATGCGGGTGGCTCTGGCGCATTTACTGCTTTCCGGGCCGGATGTCCTCATGTTGGACGAACCGACCAACCACCTTGATCAAGCCACGCAATCCTGGCTCGAAAACTTTCTGTTATCCGCTAGAATGACGCTGGTCATGATCAGTCATGATACGAGATTTTTAGACCGAATGGTCACGCACATCTGGGAATTACGGAATTACACGATCCAAGAATATCGGGGCAACTACACCAGTTTTCAAAAGTTGCGGGTGGAACGGGATGCTCAAGAAGCGTCAGCCGCCAATCGACAGGCCAAGGAAGTGGCGCGGGTTCAAACCTTCGTCGATCGGTTTCGCTACCAGGCCAACAAGGCCAGCCAAGTGCAATCCCGCATCAAACAGCTCGAAAAAGTCAAACTCATCGACCGTAAGCGTGACGGAAAACGCATTCGCTTCAAATTTCCAGAACCACGGCCTAGCGGGAAGCAGGTGATTGAGTTACAAGATATTCATAAATCCTACGGGGAAAAAGTCATTTATGAGGGAATTGATTTTTCCTTGGCGAGAGGACAAAAGGTTGCCCTGGTTGGTGAAAACGGGGCAGGAAAATCAACGCTCCTCAAAATTTTGGCCGGCGTTTTGGAATTTGAACACGGCTCGCGAACCTTAGGACACGAAGTCTCTGTGCATTATTTTGCACAGCATCAAGCCGAAATTCTCAACCCCGAACATTCGATACTTGAATCACTTGAAGAAGCGGCGCCCCAGGTCGAAATGAATTTCTTGCGCAGTATTGCAGGCGTGTTTTTATTTTCCGGCAATGATCAAAAAAAACCGATCAAAGCGCTCAGTGGAGGAGAACGAAATCGCGTGGCTCTGGCACGAATGCTGATTGAACCGGCCAACACCTTATTGCTCGACGAGCCGACAAACCATCTCGATCCCACCTCAGTCGACGTGCTCACCGATGCCCTCTCCACGTTTCCAGGGACCATTGTCTTCATTTCGCATGATCCCGTCTTTCTCTCTCGCGCCGCAACACGCATCGTAGAAATTGATGAGGGAAAAGCCAGGGACTATATTGGCGACTATGAATACTACCTGTGGAAACGCGCTCAGGAATGGGAATCTATCAAACAATCCACGCAAACCATTGATGTCGCAAAACCCACCAAACAGCATAGTCAGTCCAAACAACCCAAGACACAATCTTCCAATGGATCATCAGCTTCACCCTCCACCAAAGGCCCTTCTCGACGTGAACTCTCCAAAACAGTGGCACGGGTCGAAAAACAGGTGAGCAAAGCTGAAGAAGAAATTACCAAGCTTGAGGAGCGTCTCGCTCTACGAGACAAAGAACTCGCCGATCCCGCAACATACCAAGACTATAGTCGATGGAATACGCTGCACCAGGAACGGGATAAATGGGGACTCGAACTTGAAAAATTGACAGCCAAGTGGTCAGAACTCTCGACACAATTAGAGACGTCCAAAGAACAATTAAAAAAACTCACATCTTGAACATGATGAAGAACAGCAAGTCATATTTTCTAGGAATCATCCCGCCAGTTTCCCCACATAAAAACCCCTGTTGGTCACTTGAATTCCTTGTCATCAAATTTTGGTCGATAATACCGCTTCCCCTGTAATTCTTGCGGCAAATGATCTTGCTCGGTCTTCGCCTGAGGATCGTCATGAGCGTATCGATAGCCTTTGCCATAGCCCATCCCCTTCATCAATGAGGTTGCCGCATTTCGAAGATGGAGAGGCACGGGTAAATTGCCAAACTCTTTCGCATCCTGCATGGCTTCTTTCAAGCCAACATATGACGCATTGCTCTTGACACTGCACGCTAAATAAGTGGTTCCCTGCGCAAGATTAATATGAACTTCTGGCGGTCCAATCACTTCAGTCGCTTTGAACACCGCAGAAGCGATCAGCAAAGCTTGCGGATTGGCATCCCCGACATCTTCTGAGGCAAAGATCAGTTGACGTCGAGCAATAAACTTTGGATCTTCGCCTCCCTCCAACATCCGTGCGAGCCAATACAAAGCACCATCTGGATCTGAATCCCGCATGCTTTTAATGTACGCTGAGATCAGATTGAAATGCTCTTCACCATCTCGATCATAACGAAGCGCCTTTTTCTGTAGCGCCGTCTCCACGGATTCCAAGCCAATGGCAGCAGACACATCTTGCGAAGGTTTCAATTGATTGACGACAAACTCTAGAGCTGTCAGCATTGCGCGAGCATCCCCGTTGCCATACCGAATGAGCATTGAACGGGCTTCAGGCGTGAGCAAAATGTGTGCAGCACCAACACCACGTTCAGTATCCGTCAGCGTTCGATCTAAGATCTGCCCCAGGGACTCATCTGACAGTTGCTGCAAGGTGACGACGAGTGAACGCGAAAGCAAGGGAGCGATAACTTCGAACGACGGATTTTGCGTGGTGGCTCCGATGAGCGTAATATCGCCACGCTCAACATGCGGAAGAAACGCATCTTGCTGTGCTTTATTAAATCGGTGAATTTCATCAACAAAAAGCACCGTTTTCTGTCCGGAAACCGTACGTCGCTGCTTGGCCGTTTTCAAAATGGTGCGCAATTCCGGAACGCCACTCAATACCGCAGAAAATGGCACAAACTCGCCTTGCACCTTCCGTGCAATTAACCCGGCCAATGTCGTTTTTCCGGAACCTGGAGGCCCCCAGATGATGAGTGAAGGGAGCCGATCAAGTTCGATCGCACGACGTAATGACGTCTCATCACCAAGCACCTCGTCTTGCCCGACAAATTCCGAGAAGTCTTGTGGGCGCATGCGATCGGCCAAGGGCGCCGTCACCAAATCCGACTTATTCTCAGTT
>BQIY01000404.1 GCA_021604265.1 Nitrospirales bacterium | reverse complement strand
AATTGCGACACGCGACCAGGTGTGTCCCTGGCGCTTTCCTATCTCAAGTTTTTGGATCCTGATGCGATAGTTATCATCCTTCCCTCCTTCCATCCGACCATTTCATCTTCCCCGCACAGCGGTTTCGGCGTCTGGTCAACTCTTCAGTCAGTGCCCTGACAAACCATTCCGAACAATTTATCCTTCTCGGAGTCCTGCCCAGCACTCCAGAGACAGAATGCGGTTGGGTTCAACCAGGCAGTCGAGTTGACAGGCTACATGGCCTGCCTGAGCAACACTTGGACCGCATCTGTATTGGGTAAATGTACACACATTTAAAAAATTTATATTTTTCAAAATTATAATGTATTTGTATATATATAGCCGGAATGTTTTAAATAGACATTGGACGTTGGTGACAAAGTGAGTGGCAAAGTGTAATGGGGAATAACGATGTGCTCGTCACTTGGCTTAACAATGCGGAGGGTCTAGACTTAATTTATATCTTTGGCATATGCCAATCAGGAATAACACCATTAGCAGATTCACCCATTCTCAATGTTTCGGCTAAGTAAGAATGATGACTCGAAAGTCCTCAGTAAGCACGTAACTCATGGACCTTACCCCCATTCCAGTTAAACAGACTCCCTCTCAAGTTGTTTTTCCGCACAAGGTTCACCTGCCTCGTGTCCCTGACCGTCATACGCATTTTGAATCGTGGGCAGCCGTGAAGATTCCCAAGAAACTGTATACCGGAACCCGAATCCTCATCGGTTTTTTTCTTGTATTCATCCTGATTCTGGTTTTTGTCCCCTGGACTCAAACCATCAAGGCTCAAGGGCAGTTATCGGCCTATTCTCCTGCTGAACGCCCGCAGGAGATTCATGCACCTCTTGAAGGCCGTATCCTGACTTGGCATGTCAACGAAGGCATGGCGGTGAAAAAACAGGATTTGCTCCTTGATCTCGTGGACGTCGATTCCAAATTCCTGGCCCCGGATCTCCTCACACGGCTGGACGAATCCATTCAGGCCCTGGAAGAAAGGCGGGAGACCACGTTGGCTCGTGCCGATTTCTTAGGCAGACAACTCAAAGAAATGACCCCACTGACCGAAGCCACCACTCGATCTGCCGAATCCCGTGTCCAGGAAGCTTCAAGGCGAATCCAAAGTATGGTTCAGCGCCAGGCTGCCGCGAAGGTCGCCGCCCAAACTGCTCAACTGAATTTGCAACGTTCACAAATCCTGGAAGCCGAAGGGCTTCTTTCTCGGCGAGAACTGGAATTAGCCATTCAAGCTGAAGCCGCGGCTCAAGCCGAACGCAAAGCCAGTGACGCCGCATTTCAAGAAGTGTCTCAATCACGACTGGCCCTCACCCATGGACGAGTCCAAATTGAAGCCGAACTTGGCCAACGCATTCTGAACATTCGTTCCCAAAGGGCTGCAGCCCTGGGAGAGGCTGCTCAGGCGTCGAAGGAGTTGGCGGACCTGGCTTTAACCCGCTCCAATGCAGCCCAGCGACGAACAGCCAGCCGTATCACCGCGCCCATGGATGGCACAGTGGTCCGCATGGCACGAGTGGGAGCAGGTGAAATTGTGAAGCAAGGGGATTCGTTATTCACCATCGTCCCGGATAAGGCCACCCGGGCCGTGGAAATGTGGGCAGAACCGTTGGATGCGCCCCTTCTGAGGCCAGGAAGGAAGGTCCGACTGATGTTTCATGGCATTCCGACTATCCCACTTCCTTCCTGGCCCGAGCTAATGGCTGGAACGTTCGATGGCACCATTCTGGTGGTTGATCAAACCCCGGATTCACAAAAACGATTTCGCTTTTGGGTTGTTCAAGATCCGGAGGCCGCTGCGTGGCCACCGCAAAGTCAGGTTCGGCAAGGTACTCAGGTCATGGGATGGGTTCTGTTAAACCGGGTACCTCTTTGGTATGAATTGTGGAGGCGTGTGAATCTCTTCCCGGCTGACTATCAAGGACAATCAACCTATCTTCCCGAGACGTTTCTCCCCAAGGCCGGACGTCCGGGGAAATAATTACGGCTCCAGCGGATACACGGCAGTCAATTCTGAAAACTATTGTAAGGAGGGAGAAGGCATGCCACGAAATCTCATGACATTTTCCTGCCTGTTCGCAGGCGCGGTTCTTGTATGGTCTCCTCTACCCGATACATTCGCGCTGGAGACCACGACTTCCCGGTACGATGCGGTCACACGATCACTTCGCTTAGAAACCGTGCTGTCGTTGGTTGAGACACAACATCCACTGTTGCATGGGAGTCGGACTGAAAAACTGGAAGCGCAAGGGAAATTACTGAAAGCTCTTGGTGCATTTGAACCCATCCTGGTCAATGATTTGGAGGTAGAGCGACTGGTCAAAGACGGCAAAACCAAAAGTGTGGGGTTCAACGACACCATGATTCAGATGCGGCATCCCTGGGGACTCCAAGGATTTGCCGGATGGCGAACCGGTCTGGGAGATGTGGAGGTGGCTGATCTCGGAGTTAACCAGACCAATCAACCTCTGTTAGGCCTCGTGTTTCCCTTACTACGAGGATTGGGCACCAATCCAGAAAAGGGGGAACTGGAAAAATCCAAACTGGCAGAACAGGAAGCCACTCTTCATATTCAACAAACCCGCCAAGATCTGTATTTGGGTGCTGCTACCCAATATTGGAGATGGGTGGCCGCCTGGAAAGCTGTGGATTTGCGCCAACAAGCCTTGGAAGTCTCCAAGGTTCGCCTTCAACAACTGACCCGACAGGCTGAAGCCGGTGCCGTCGCGGAATTTGATGTCACCGAAGCCCACCAGGAAGTCCAACGCCGACTGGAGAATGTCATTAAAGCCAAACGGGAAGCCGAACAGGAACAGTTCAAGCTGTCCCTCTTTGTCTGGGACCATGGTTCCCCTATGGTCTTCGGTTTGCAGTCGGTCCCAGACTTTCCTTCTCCCACTTCGACTTCGGGTAACCAATCTCGGGAAACTGATGTTGATCTGGCACAACAACGCCGGCCGGAAATTCTTCAAATTACACTTGAGGCGGCGCGAAATCATATTGATCTTGGTGTCGCCAAAAATAATTTGCTCCCTGATCTTCGGGCAGAGGCTGAACCAACCAGGAAACCCGGAGAATTTGTGCTGGGTCTGGGTTACCGCTTCGGGCTCCAACTCAGCTTTCCATTCTTACAAAAAGATGCAACAGGCCAACAAATGCAAATGAAAGCCAAGGCGGAACGATTACTGTGGGATCAGCAATACCGTATGCAACAAGTGGCGTTGGATATCGACAATGCCAACTCGGCTTTATTACGAGCGGAAGAACGGATGCAGGCGGCTTCTCAAGCCCTCATCTACGCCCGCTCTCTTGTGAAAGGCGAAAGAACCCGGTTTCAGGTGGGGGCCACTAATTTACTTTTTGTGAATCTTCGGGAA
>BQIY01000403.1 GCA_021604265.1 Nitrospirales bacterium | reverse complement strand
CGTGACTCGATTAGCCCATGCACAGCGTGAGATTGGCTTGGCCGTCGGAGAGCCGCCAACGGCCAAGGGGTACCCGCCATCGGTCTTTCATCTTCTCCCGAAAGTCTTAGAACGTGTTGGCCCGGCTCGAGGCGGTTCGATTACTGGCTTGTATACGGTTCTTGTTGATGGCGATGATTTGACCGATCCAATTGCCGATGCTGTTCGTGCGATTTTGGATGGACATATTGTGTTAGACCGAAATTTAGCGAATCAAGGTCATTTTCCGGCGATTGATGTCTTGGGCAGTATTAGCCGTGTGATGTCCGATGTGGTTTCAGTCGAGCACATCAGTGCAGCCCGATCATTTCTTGAAATCATGGCGGTGTATCAAAATTCAGAAGAATTGATCAATCTGGGAGCGTATCAACCGGGCAGTAATGTCAAATTGGATGTGGCGATTACGATGCGTGATCATATTCGTCAGTTTTTAACGCAGCAGCGAGAGAATCGAGTCAGCATAGAGGAAAGTGTTCAAGCGCTCAATGAATTGTTGCAACACGCGGAGCAAGTCTCTTCGGCGCATGCACATGGGAAAGGTCAGGCATGAATTGGACTACGCTTCTACGATTTCGAAAGCAAGTTGAAGATATCATTCGAGAAGAAGTGATGTTCGCGGAATTAGAAAAGTCACGAGAAGAGTCCAACACACAACAATTGAGAACTGAAATCGATCATTTAGCCGTGTCATTAGAGCGAAGCCTACAAACCGGAGTCGATACGATATTTGCCGAACAGCGGTTTCGATGGCTTGATGAAACGGGAGGGCGGTTAGAGATGCAGGCGATGAAGATGCAAGAGATTGATCGTAAACTTGGAGAACTGAGGAAACGCTTGCAAGCGGCTCATCACGCGAGACGTGTGGTTGAAATTGTTATTGAGAAGAAAGAGGCTGCCTATATGAAAAAACTTGCCAAGCAAGAGCAGACGATGATGGAGGAGGCGACAGCCCATAAACATGTCACCCTCATCCGTGAGGGGTGGGTATAAGGAATTCGGAACCTCTCGTTTGTCATTTTTTCTCTGGAGAACAAGGTGGGTAAGAGCAGGAGTGTAACGATGCAAAATTCGCCTGGGCTCCGGCGGGAACATGTCATGACCTACTGAGACTGGATTAATGCAGTATGGGCAAGAGCGGGAGTTTAACTATGCAAAATTCGCCCAGGCTCCGGCGGGACTGCCGTTAGAGCTGATGGAGATTGGTACAAGGCAGTATGGGCAAGAGCGGGAGTGTAACGATGCAAAATTCGCCTGGTAGAAAAAAAATGCCGCGTTCTTTGATTCTTCCTTGGTGGGTTGTTGTGATGGTTTTGGGAGGGACTGCGGTTGTCTCGGTGTCTTATTCAGTGGGTGAAGAACATCAAGTGACTGAGGAAACTTCTCAGGAAAATCAACATGTTGAATCTCTAGAGCCGGATGAAGAAGTCAGTGAAGAAACTTCTCTTGTTCAACAACTTCAAAAGCGACTCAAGGATCTTGAAGAGCGGGAACAGCGTTTGCAGCAAAAAGAATCACGATTAGAGGGACTTCAACGTGATGTTGAGGCCTTAGCTGAACGTCAAACAAAGGAAGCTGAACGATTAAAGAACAAGGCTGCCGCACTTGATGGAAAAGAACAGCAGCAACCAAAAGACGATCCGTCACTGGCTCATTTAGTCAAAGTCTATGGGGCCATGGACCCGGAAGAAGCTGCGCTCAGGATTGAAAAAATGGATGAAGGGTTAGCTTTGGAAATTCTGTCTGGAATTAAAAGTAAGAAAGCCGCGGTTGTATTGGCTGGAGTGAATCCTGAAAAGGCAGCAGCGCTTTCACATGGTTTACGTAATTTTCATAGATCGGTCAAAAAGTAAACATCCATGTGCTTGTTGAATAGAGGTATGAAAGAATAATGACCAGTCCCTTCCTTCCCATCTTCACGAACTCCCAAGCTGTTGCGTTGGAGAATACAGGATCAGGAAAGACCGGTTCAGCGATTGAACCATCCGGGCAAGGTGATGGACAGGTGACGTTTTCTGATGTGTTGGATGGTACCCAACAAGTCGTGCAAGAGAATGAACAGTCGTCGCTCGTTCCTTTTGAGAGCCAGCCGCTCGTTTTTGAAGCCATTCTCAATGACCAGGAAATTCTTGATGAACTGGCTTCTCATGGATTGATCCTGACAGAACACCATGGAACGTTTTCCTTTCAATTTAAAACAGCCGCGTCAACGTCTGGACAGCCGCTGCAACAGTCCTTAGAGGTTTTTCAATCCTACAAGGCCACGCCTGTCAATACTCCTATTCAGGGTGTGGATCATGCGGTTATTGCTCAAGCCCAAGCTCTTCTTAATCGCTTAAATGGTCCAGGGGTAATAGCGACTCCAGTACGTTCAACACTTCAAGGAAATGCGGTTCATCGGATTGCAGAGCCACGCTCCGACTTATCGATTCCTATCCAAAATCTAACTCGTTTGAATGAGAATACGGGAGCTGTGTCTCAAGCCGTGGACGGTGAGGAATTGCGGGAGCAGCCTCTCTTGCACAAACGTTCTCAGCCTTTTCTTGATACACGTCCTTCTTCTGTCTCTGCGGTTACGGTATTGACCGACCCTCCTCTCAATGCTCAACGGCTCCTTCCCACGTTTGAAGGATTGAGTGTGAATCCTCAGACAATTGTGGAAACTCTTGCAGGAGGGACACGGCTTCCGGCTTCACAAGATGAACTGACTCAAGGTTTAGCTCGAGTGGAGAGTGAGAACAAACTGATTGGAGGCCTTGGGGCATCTCAGGGTATGGAAAGTCATTCCGGGCATTCGGGGACTGGTTTGCCGTTTGGTCATCATGCCGGTACAGGTCAAGGTCAGTTATTTGATTCGACCTCCAGTAATCTGACGCCAACCAGTCAAGGACAGATTGTTGCCAAAAGTGGAAATTTTGATGAACGACTTCAGTTGCTGAACACGTCGGTCCCGCACCGGTTGCAAATTGATGTGCAGGTATCCGAGTCCTCGCGTGTACAGGTGGATGTGGGCGTTGCGCAACGACACGTGTATGCTGGAGTTCTTCTTGATAATCCCGTTCTCCGTGCGCTGGCTTCTCAAAATGTTCAAAATTTAGAGACTCAGCTTGGACAAGCAGATATGGAATTAGAGGAATTTGATGTGCATGAGGAGAGGCCGCATCTTCATGAACAGTCTGAGCATAAAGATTTTTCCGGTCATGGCCAACGGAAAGGATTCATGGAGCAAGCAGGTGATACGGCGGGTCCACGCGAGGGAAGACATTCGCAAACCGTCATTCCGCAAGATCGAGGCTGGCATCTGGTAGCCTGAATTCAGTCGTTTAAACCGTGACGGTGTTCACGATCATCGTTGAGAGAAGGAGAACCCCGAGATGGATGCAATT
>BQIY01000402.1 GCA_021604265.1 Nitrospirales bacterium | reverse complement strand
CTCCGACTTCCCGATTGAAAATATTGGCGTTGCGGAACACAACCTCTTTTGGGCCGACCAATTACCCTCAAGCCTGCTTACCCACCTTGCGAAATTGCCTGATCTTGTGGTCGTGAGCGGTTTTGGGGATTTGGCCGCCACGCAATACCTACAGTCCAATTATTCGGAGGACATTGACTACATATTAGGTGGCAATGTGCAACAAGCAGGAGATGCACTTCGGTTGCAAGTCAACCTTAGCAATGCCAAAGACAACTCCATTGCTTTCTCAGAACAGATCGACATTTCCTCTGCCCATGTTTTTGACGTTCACGATGAGATTGGCAAAAGCATTGTAAGCGCCTTGAGAATATACCTGGATGATGAGCAATATGCCGAGATGCAGGACTGGGGAACTTCCAACCCCATCGCCTACAGTAACTTCCTCGAAGCGGGGTTTTATGCAGGAAACTCAAATCACAATGACCTCGAACACGCAATTCAACACTACGAGCTAGCAACGGAAGAGGATCCAGGTTTTATCAACGCCTATGTAGGATTAGTGCGAGCGGCCAGCAGCCTTAGTTCCTATAGTCATGAGGCGAGAAACATTGAATTGCGGTCCCAGGTCAGTGATGCTATTAGGGAAATCTCCAGGGTTAGACCTGGGCATGAATTACTCCTGGAAATGCAAATTCAATTGTTGAGAATGCAGCCTCAAAATCTGTCCCTAATTGAATCTATCCTGCGCGAACGAATCTTGTCCGGAAATACTGAAGAGTATTTATTTGCCCAGTATGCCACGCTGTTGGCAGAGGCCAGACTTTACGACGAAGCAGCAGAATTTCTTAACCGCGTTTCCGACCAGGAACCCTTTCACATACCTCGTCGCTCTACCTGGGTGTACCAGACGTTCTTCGAGACTCCGGACAACCTGATTCAGGCCCAGAAGGGCATTCTTCTGGAGCGTCCCGACCATATCGGCATCATGTCAGCGTTAATCCGGGGTTTGGCTTTCGTTAGGGACTACCCTCAGGCAATCTCGTATTTACAGAAGCAAATGGACATAGACGAGGAAGGGCCTTTCACCATGCTTAGTCAGGTAACCATAAGCGGTTTATGGGGAATGTCGACGGAAATAGGGGATCTGTTTGAGCAAAACAATCTCGCGAACCTGGATTACAGTTTAAGTCAGGGAGTGAAAAGTTTCATTCTTGGCGACATCGAGACGGGCATTAGCTCCTGGCGATCTCTGCGTCCTGCTGACTGGCGCCGCCTTTCCATTATTGCACACAAAGTCGAGATGTATTTCCCGGATCATATTTTGATGGATCCTCGCTATCAAGATACGCTGGAAGAACTGGGTTTGGGCATCAGTTGGCAAAGACAGCTCATTGAGGGGGTACAAGCCATGTCCAGTGTCACAGGTGTTAACCCCAGCCCATCATCAATGTCAGCCTATGAAACTAATACCTTCTTAATTGAAAACAATTTGTGGGACCACTCTCAGGTCCCCTATCCCAATCGCGAAAGAACGGGAGGGTAATTGAATCAATGGGGACAGCTACAACTTAATATGAAGAACGGAGTAGTTCTATCATCTTCCATTTCGCTTAAATCGCAGGAACTCTTTCAAGCAAAATATCAACAGTTCTCGATAGAGCACAGGTTTCGATCTTCTTAGCCATTCGGTAATCAGGAATCACTCTTATCTTTAGCATCATGGAGAATAATGGGTAAGGGTCCGGTCTGGCTGCCCACGTAAAGCGAAACGTGAGGAAAGGGTATCTCGATCCCCTTCTCGTCGAAGGCTTGCTTGATTCTCTCCGGCATCCCATTTCTTAGCGCCAGAAAATTGGTCCTTTCTGCCCACACAGAAAATTGTAAATTCAGGGCCGAGTCACCGAATCCCTGAAAGATGACAAGTGGCTCTGGTTGATCGAGGCAGAGGGGAAAGTCATTGGCGACTTCCATCAGCAATTCTCTCACTACGCCAATCTGTTCTTTGTAAGCTACCCCTATCTGCAAATCCAGGCGTCGTATAGGGAAGTGTGTCAGATTAGAGATATTGCTCTTTATGAGTGTCTCGTTAGGCACTCTGACGTAGATGTTATCGTACTGGCGGAGCTTCACCGATAGCAGGTCTATCGAGAGGACCTCACCGGTTATGTCGCCGACCTTTATCGCATCTCCCAGTTTGAAGGATTTCTCGGTCACCAAGAATATGCCACTGATTAGGTTAGACGCCGAAGTCTGGGCCGCAAAGCCCACCGCCACGGTGAGAATTCCCGCAGCACCGAGAATAACGCTGAGACTAAAGCCGAGTTCGCGTAGAGCGGCCATCACGACTACCGCGACCAAACCATAGAATACAAAGCGACGCAACAGGGTTGCAGTATCAGCACCCATTAACGATTCTAGAGCCAGATACAGCGCCCTGGTTAAAAACTTAGCCAGCACCAAGCCTACGATTATAATGAATAGGGCCCGCAACCACTGTTGAGCTACGTCCATCATCAACACGTCGGCGACGGTCTGGACTTCGTCACTAGTCAGCACTTCTGAAACGATTCCTTCTTCCATAGATCTCTATCCGAAAATTTTGCTTATCGCTTCCGTAAAAAAATTGTGATCACCCTGTTCTCGGGGGCGGTTCAGGCTCCTGTAAGCTTTGATTGACTCGTGACTGTCGATGCTAACCACTGACTCGATACGGTTTTTTTCCAGCTTGTATTCCAGCGCATCTGTCAGCAGTTCGCCTTCTTCATTCACAAACAGGGATAAGTAGGGTGTGGGCACCCGCAGCCGCTCGATGCGTAGCATCTCATCACATTGATTAATCACGGTTATTGGCGTGGTGGCGCGGTGCGCGTCTTTCGTAACGAGGCTGCGCTCTGTGCGGGCACGAGTGAGGCTGAAATAGCACAACTCCCCCTCTCTAGTGTTTTGACCAAACCAGGTATCCGAGGGTCTATATACGGGAATATCAAGCAGGACTTTGTCGCTTATCACTAGCTGAATCCAGATGCCCGTACTGACGAAGAGCGTGGCACTTTCGCCTATAGGCACAAACATTGGCACTTCGGGCCGGGCGATCATCGGTCTATCGGCTAACTGTAGCCGGAGTTCGACCTCACCCTGATTGCCGCCTATGACGAATCTGGCATGCTCCAGGTCAGCGGGTTCGGGCAGCGTGATTCCCTCGTTTTGAAATCGGTAGGCCTCCGTTTCAGGGACTATTTCTTTTTCTCGCACCCAGGCAAAGCGCCATTCCACATCTGTGTGCCAAACATAGAGTGAGAGTTGGTTTATCTGCCACTTACACCATGTCTCGCCGGGTATCTCGAATTTACCCCACCATTGCGTATTCATATTGTTAACCACTTGAATGTTATCTTAATAATCGCAATCCACGGCGCAGACCGCAGCAGGTTTAACTCTTCCGAG
>BQIY01000401.1 GCA_021604265.1 Nitrospirales bacterium | reverse complement strand
GGAATTCAAGCAGAGTTCTCAACAGACTCAGTTTTTATCCGACTTGCGGGCCTGTTGAAGCGGTATTTGAGGAGCGAAACAAAAAGTCGTGGGTCTCGAAAGGTCGGTCCACATTGAAAAAAGTGCTAAGAGGGGAGTCGTACGGTTTGATTGTAGGAAAGTCCTGCCCGGAGCGGTCTTCAGGGGTTATAGGGGACATCGTGAGTCAGCCTGAGATTGACCAATCGGACCGATCAGATATTCAAGTGTATGTCGGAACTGCCAATACACTTGTGGGGAAACTTCCAGGTCGGATTGTCCGGTTTCCTTTAGGCGACGAGCCTTTGTTTCGATGTCGAAATAATTATGAGACCTTACATGCGTTACAGGGTAAAGCTCCTGTGGCCATTCCAGCTCCCTACAATCTTCGTCGTTTTGGGGATTTGAGGTATTTTGTCGAATCCAAACTACCCGGTCTTGAACCAACAGGGACCCGAAAATGTTCGTGGGAATCTGACAGGATGACGGCTCAGGCCCTTCACTTCATTTTGCAACTTCATACCGCAACAGCACAGAAAGTGATTCTTGATGACGCGCTTTTTGAGCGCCTTGTGGGTGCTTCTCTTTCCCATTTAATGGGGTATTCCAATGGAACCGATAAAGAGATGGTTGCAAAGGTTGAAGCCCTATTGAAAGAAGGGTTGCTGGGAAAGGAAGCGGTTCTGGTGCGGACCCATGGTGATTTTAAGCGGACAAATTTACTTGTCAATGAGTCCGGGGAAGTTGTCGGTTTGATCGATTGGGATTTGTCGCGAGAGATGGGTTTTCCGTTGATGGATTTATTGTGGTACTTGAGTTACGAAGTCTATTTGAAGCAGCGAATTCCCTTTTACCAAGCCATTGTGAGAGTGGCCTTTGAAGAAGATCTTTTTAAGAATGAGTGTGTCCAAACGTATTGGCACGCACTCGATTTAGGCCCTGGAGATCGGCAGAAAATTTATGCGGTCATTCTGCTTCTCTATCAATTTCATGAGCATTTCGATCATTGGCATAAATCGGAAGAAGATTGGTTCTCTCACGCCATGATGCCAATTTTGCGTTCTGCTTTTGAGAAGGCGTTAGCTACGGTCACTGAAGCAAACTGTTCCGTTTCATAATGTTCCGATTGAATATAGGGTCATAAACAGCCAGATGGTTTCTGTTGAAGGTTTTGCTTTTGAATGGGACTTATGAATATGCAGTCAGATATGAAGCGCCTCTTCAAGCATTCTTCCATTTATGCAGTCGGAGGAATTGTCAATCGCGCTGGAGCATTTCTTCTTCTTCCGCTCTATACAAGCTATTTGACGCCTTCTGAGTATGGGACGCTGGAGTTAGTTTACGGGGTCACGGCACTCGTCTCTTCTTTGCTGGGAGTGGGATTGGCGCATGCGACATTGCGATTTTATTTTGAGTTCCAAGAAGAGTTGGAACGAAAATTTCTGGTGAGTACGACATTGGTCGGATCCAGTGTGATTGCCTCCAGCGGGGTCGCCTTGTTGTGGTTTACGACACCGATTTTGTCAGGATTTCTGCTTGGCTCAAGACAAGACGCGAGTCTCCTACAGCTTGGCCTCCTTATTCTCATTCTACAATTATCCACGGAAATTGGTCTCGCGTACTTCCGGGCCAGGGAGTATTCCACCCGATTTGTGGTGGCTTCCTTTCTGCGATTACTTTTACAGGTAGGATGTAATTATTACTCGGTGGCTATCCTTGGATGGGGAGTGTGGGGGATTCTTCTGGGAAATCTCATGAGCGTTGGGATATCGTGGGTCTATGTTGTTGGCACCACGGTGTATGAATGCGGGCTACGGTTTCACCAAGCCAAGTTTCGCCAGGTGCTCACCTATAGTTTCCCCTTTCTCTTGAGCACCATTGTTGGGGTTGCCGTTCTGTATTCAGATCGGTTTCTCCTGAAGGCTTTGTATGGACTTGAAGCGGTCGGACTTTATGCTTTGGCGCTGAAGTTCGTGGAATTGGGCAATGTGCTGGTTCTCGAGCCGTTTAAAAACAGTTATGGATCTTTTCGATTTTCAATAATGAAGAATGAAAATGTGAAAGAATTGCAAGCCAAAATTGTTATTTATATGGCTTTAGTGGTTGGCCTGTTGGCACTGGGAATTTCAGCTTTTTCACCGGCTATTCTGCGGATGCTGACGACATTAGAATATTGGCCGGCTGAACACCTTATCCCGATTCTGGCCGCGGGTCTTTTGGTGTCAAGCTTGGGCTACCCATTTCAGACCGGTATTTTGTATTTAAAAAAAACGAAGTACTTATTTTATGTGACTGTGTTGGCCGGCTTTGTGAAAATCATCTTCAGTGTTGCCATGATCCCTCGTTTGGGGGCAATGGGGGCAGGGTTTGCGTATCTTTTGGCGGAAGTCGTGAGTGTGAGTTTAATGCTGTTTTATTCGCAACAGCTTTTTCCCATTCAATATGATTATCGGGCTCTGGGAAAAATTGGAGGGATTTGTGCTCTCCTTTTAGGACTCAATTGGGGAATTCTGTTTATGGGATATGGGGGATTCCTGGGTGCCGGGATAGCTATTGTGAGTTGTTATCCTTTTCTCATATTAAGTGCAGGCTGTCTGAACTGGTCAGAAGTCGAGGCAGGGTGGCATTTCGCTGTCGAAGAAATCCGGCGATTGCGGGGAACAACTATATAGGGGAATCCCTTTGTCCTGAATGGAGGCTTTTTCAACAAGCTTTAATCAGAGGAATGCATTGGCCAATCAAACAAAAGTTGCTCATGTGGTTTTAAGTCTTCAACCCGGTGGACTCGAGCGGTTGGTATGTACGCTTGTTTGTTCTCCTATTCTTTCAACTTTGCCAACGATTGTCCTTTGTTTAGATGAACCGGGGGTTCTTGCTCCTATGGTAGAAAATGCCGGCTGTCGGATTGTGGTCGTCAAACGTAGGCCAGGACTTGATTTGGGTTTGATTGGTCGTTTGGTCAAAGTATTGAAGCGGGAAGGAGTTACCGTGGTGCACACCCACAGTCTTGATCCGATGTTGTATGCCGGGTGGGCAGCGTGGTGGATGTCTGTCGCCGTTCGTATTCATACGCAACATGATATCTGGTTGAGAACATACAACTGGAAGGACCGTCTGAAGTTTCGAGTCGGTTCTCTGTTTTTTCATAAAATCGTCGGTGTCTCTCAAGATACCACGCGGGCGTTTGGAGAGTATGGAATCTCTTTTCCTCAAGGTCTTACGATTTTAAATGGGATCGAAGAAAAGAAATTTTCGAAAACCCACAATGGGAAGAGCATGGCTTTTCGCGAGGCCCCCGATTTTCAAAATCAAAGAGAATGGGTGGTGGGGACCGTAGCCCGGCTCTCTCCTGAAAAAGGAATACATCATCTTTTGCACGCTTATTCGGTCCTTCAGGCACGAGGCATTGCCCTTCG
>BQIY01000400.1 GCA_021604265.1 Nitrospirales bacterium | reverse complement strand
ACTAACTCGGCGGCCATACGAGCGGTCGTACCCGCCACGAAATGTTCGAGCAGTCGATTGACCTGAGAAGGCCTGAGTTTGCAATACTTTATGTACACACTGCAGCATAGAAAATCTCAAGCTTCTGTGCCAGCCCCATATAATTTTCTAGATTTAAACCTACCCACCTTGAATGGTTTAAATAAAATAATGATTATAAACCTAAAGTTTATATATATCAAACTTATTAAACAATATTTATAAACACATAACGGTCAGTTAGTTGTGAACTGCCTAGAAACTCATCGCAGCTCACCAGGTTGAACTTCTCCGCCTTACTTTACCTCGCAGAAATCAGAGCATCATTTACGTGGCTGGGTGAATCGCATGAAATTTTGGATGAGAACAGGGAATGAATTTCAGGCTGGCACTAAGCTGGCCAATAAATGCGGGTGAGCGGAAGGAGCGCGCGGGCTTCGGGGTCCATTTTTTCGTAGCGGTTGGTAATCGTGTCCGTGAGATCATCCAGGTCCCTGAGGGTCAGTGGGGTTAGGAATATCTAGCGACTCGTTTAGATCTCATAAAACTAGACTTGACCCCATCATCGAGCATTCTCCAGTTCCGGGTTGGGAAAGCCCGCATCGCGGAAGGGATTATCGTTGCCGCGAACCACTTCAATCTTTTCTTTTATCCCTGTCAGTAACAGTTCCCTAAAGAAACGGAACGCCTAACTTATTGTGTGGTTAATGATTCCTCAACAGCTCGACGGATGTATTTCTGGTATGAAATACCTTGCTTGCTGGCCTTTTTTCGAACCTCAGAAAGCAATTCAGGAGGGAAACGGAGATTAACTTTTTCGGTCTTTGGAAGAAATTCAAACGTGACTCGTTGAGCATTGCTTGGGTCAATATAGTCCGTCAGATCTTGTTCGAGAAACTCTTCGGCTTCTTTGTCAGATTTAAATGTCGGAACCTTTTTCTTCATATTCTTTCACCTCCTTCTTGTGCATATATCGAGCGCTGATAGGCCTGATGAGAGTTTCAGCATCTCGGGTACGAAAGGTAAAAGCAACCAACATAGGCTTGCCTTTGGGCGATGGGCCGTAGGCGATATACCTTTTTTCTACGAGAGAATGATGAATATCTGGCATGACAAAGAGATCGCCTTGTGTGAAAAAAACTTCAATCTCTTTAAGCGCGAGACCATGTTTACGACATTTGGACTTATTGCCAGAATCCCAATCAAATCCTAAAACCTGTAACTTCATCGTATTCTAAGTCTATCCTTTTGTCCATACATTTGTCCATAATAATACTGCGTCGCGTTTGAAAGTCCTACTTTTAATCATTTCCCCAGGCAAGATATCGATAAGGTTTTTGACAACACGTAACCTCTAGTTTTGACTCACCTAGCTAAGCCAAGCCGCCTTACTTTACCTCGCAGAAATCAGAGCATCATTTACGTGGCTGGGTGAATCGCATGAAATTTTGGATGAGAACAGGGAATGAATTTCAGGCTGGAGCTATGCTGGCCAGTAAATACTAGTGAGTGGATGAAGGGCTTGGGCTTTAGTGGGCCATTTTTTCGTGGCGGTCGGTAATTGCGTCGGTGAGATCATCGAGATACATGAGCGATGGTGGGATGAGGAATATCTATAGATTCCTTTAGATATCATAAAACCAGTCTTGACCTCTTTCGGTCATGTTCCGTGATCATCGGTAATGGGGACTAATCTCTCGGGACGGTGCCACGAATAGAAGAGGCAAATCTTGTAAAAAGGAAGGAAGTAATTATTCGCCTGTAACAAGTTCGGCTTCAAGGGGACGATCTTTTCGATAACGACTCACTCCCTGTATGCTAAATCCCAGCATGTGGCCTTGCTCATCAACGCGTTCCATGACAGCATCATTGGCTGTTGGACGCATAAACCCTGGCGCATCTTTGAACTGCACTTCTAGAAAGTCCCCTTCAGGATCAAACCACACTTTTAGTTTTTCGGCCATACGATCTCTCCTACTTTAAGTTGGTCTGTTAAATACGCGGTGACGATAAATGCATCTTCTGTCTCATATTTTACCACGATACATAACCACTTCCCACCCACACGCGTCTGTGAGTAAAATTCATAGAACAAATGTACACTATCATCTGAACGAGAAACTCTGACCTCGGTAGGTACTTGTAAGACTTTTTCAATCTCCTCTTCCATTCCTAGCATTTCCTTATGCTGAAGAATATGCCTTAGCCGCTCATTGGTCAGTCTGACAGAGCGCCCAAAACAATCATGTATAGTTTTCACAAATCACCATTTCTCATAGCACAACCTGTGGCTGGTAGAGGTATTTCTGGAAGCCCGCAAACACCTTGCTAATGTCCTCTGGTTGGCCAAGGTCTGTCACGGCATCAGCAATTGAATCATGATATTTCAGTCGAAGAAGTGGCGTGAGCTTGCTCTGGTCAAGTTCCTCCACACCTACTTTCACGTATTGCGATAATACGAAATCAAGAAAGACCTGCTGCTTACTGTTGAAAGAGGTGCTGATTTCTACTGTGGCTTTATTGGCACGCTCTTGTCTTGTTAGGGGGTCCAATGCATAAGCGACATGAGCGAGCACGTCGAAGAGATCGCTACTCTCTGCATCGATAATTCTCTGCATTTCAGCCATTTGTTCAGGGCCAAAACCCTTCTCGGCCAGACCTTGTAAGAGTTTGGCTCGTGTGTCAGGAAGGCTCCAAAGAGCGCGGAGTTCAGCCTCGCTTTTGAAAAAATCGGGAAGCTTACCAAACAGCATTTCAAGGAACTGGAGCGCCGACATGGGTGTGCCGTCCGGGTGCCAAAAAGTCGTACACATCATGTGTTGGATCGTGCGTGCTTTACCATCAGCAAGTTTCACTTTGATTCTCTGTCGCTTCACGTATTCGGGAGAGGTTTCACGTGTTTTGCCGGTTGGAGGTAGCGAAGGAGGGCGAGGCCGCCTATCTGGTTTCCCTTCTGGCTCGATGGGCTCGCCATCCCATTCCGGGTCATTAAAGTGATGGTGTGCCTTCACGAAGTCGTAGATCGTGAAGTAATCCTTACCGTCATAGAGACGAGTCCCGCGACCAATGATCTGTTTGAACTCAATCATTGAGTTGATGGGCCGCATCAACACAATATTGCGAATGTTGCGGGCATCTACCCCTGTGGAGAGTTTTTGCGAAGTGGTGAGGATGGTAGGAATGGTCCGCTCGTTATCCTGAAAATCTCGTAAATGCTGCTCACCTAAAGCCCCGTCGTTCGCTGTGACCCGTTGGCAATAATTCGGGTCGTGACTGATCTTCATCTGGTTGATAAGGTCGCGCACAGCCAGCGCATGGTCCTGAGTAGCACAAAAGACCAGAGTCTTTTCATTTTGGTTAATTTCCTCCATGAAAAGCTTCACGCGATGGGCTTCACGTTCCTTGATTTCGATAACTTTATTG
>BQIY01000399.1 GCA_021604265.1 Nitrospirales bacterium | reverse complement strand
GGCAGGACGGTCTATGCCATCGATGACGCCCACCGCGAGCAACTGATGGCCGATGAATTCAGTGGCCGCGGCAAGGTGGAGGTCAGCCGCTTCAAGGGCCTGGGCGAGATGCCGCCTCAGCAGTTGCGCGACACCACGATGAACCCGGCAAAGCGCAAGCTGCTACGCGTGGACATCCCGGCTGAGGCGCGTGCGGACACCATCAACCTTGTCGAACGACTGATGGGCCGCAAGCCGGAGAAACGCATGGAGTTCATCCAGCAGAACGCCCGCTTCGTGCAGGACGTGGACATATGAAGGACTTGACTCTCATCAAATCGGGAACATATATCAGATTAGAGAAAAGATGACAAATATCAGCAATATTTTTCTTCGAATTGTTTCGCGTATTTATCGCCATACGCTATTTTTTACCATAAACATGAAAAATTTCTTTAGAAGATTTTTCTATACAATATATTGTTCGATTTATGCTTGGCGAAATTCTCTTTCCGTGGACAAAATTATATTGCTATGCGCCGCATTTTTTACACTTTTAACTACCACAATGTCACTTTATGCATTTGGCACTGTCGAAGAAGAGCATATTGGGGCATATGGATCCTTCTTTAGCGGCATCAGTTCGGCATTGGCATTCATATGGATTATCGCTGGGTATCTACTTCAGAATTTCGAATTACGTGAGACTCGAAAAATTCTTAAGAATCAGCAAGCAACATTACAGAGATCAGCTCGCGCCGCCGATAGAGAAACATACAAAGAATTACTTCTTCCTGCCCTAAATAGTATTTCACATTCCATTTCAGAATTGATAAATCTTCTTAAATTAGAGAACATATACGGCAATGATAATGACGAATTACCGGATATTAGTCTTGAGTATATTCTTGAACAAATTCAAGATACACCTAATTTTTATGAACATCTTGCCCGCGCGGTTGATAACAGCATCCCGTCACCTGTCGGATACGCAGTTAGTCAACTGGAATTTTCAATCACAACGCTCCAAGAAAAAATTGATGACCTCGAGGATAGAGATATTATTCTCTCCTCCCATCGATCTCTGTCACTACTCAATACAATGAAGAAGCGACTTCAGGAGATTTCAGGGGGTCAATAATCAAATATCAATTCCCAACTTTGCGAATATCTTAACTGCATGAGGATTTTCGCGTAGATCTGTACCTTCCATCAGTCGTGACTCCAATATTTCCGGCTGCAAATCGATTATCTGCTTTGAAGCCCGCTGGGCCTCGTCTCGAACCTCGTCAATTTGCTCCATAAAATGCTTTCGGGAACTCACGATTCTGTCAACTCTTTGCCTATCTTTCTCCATTTCATTCTTCGCCTCCTTAAAAGAAGTTACGTTCGATCGAATATATTTTTCGATAAACTCTTGAATATACGCCTGCCTCTGCTTGGTTAATTCGTCCATACGATCAATTTTCTCTATCACTCTCAGCCTCAATGAAAGTTGTTCTTCCATCTCCAATCTAATATCTCGCGCTTCGTTCCGAACATCGCCATCGGCACTTGCTTGGAATAAGAACACATCTTTCAAGTAAGGAGTCAAAGGAGACCTAGTCGCTGACAACACATCATCCCTGTCCACAACACTACTTACAATATCTCGACATACGTAGTTTGTCTTGTACCTATCTGATATCTCATTTATGTTTTTGCAGACAGCTAGTGCCGCCGCGTCAACACGGTAGTGATAATCTGCGTGATCGCCATCACGGCGATCACGCGTTGATCGTTTGTTTCTCATTCGGTCAAGATAGAGTGATACGTCACCTTGAGCACGATTCTTTGCTTCAAGAATAAGGTCTTCCCCCACTAATGTCGACAAAGGCACAAATGTGTTGCTCTCCATGAGAGACATTACCCGAGAAGCAGCATCACGAACCTCCCCTAGTGGGACATGTGCCAGTATATACTGTATATGCTCTCGATAATCCACAATTCCTTCTGAGAGATAATCTGTCAAATTTTGGGCTCTTCTCATCAATTGGGCGTGCAACTTAGAGCTCGTATTTTTATTACTTAAAACACGTTCAGCATATTCATATTGATGCGCGAACGATTCAATCAACTCCGAGAAAGTGTCTGCGGTGAACCCCATCACATAGCCATCAACCGCCTTGTATTTGGAGTGCAAATCAACAATTGAATGACCAACAAAATCATAGTAAGCATCATTTGGCGCTTGGCGACGTTTTTTATTTATCATGAACTTCTCCCAAGCCCATGGATAAATAATATTGAAATCTGCAATATGAACAACAACCTCGCTTTGCGAAATTTTTTCATCCAATCTGATTTGTTGCAAAGCATTATTAAATGAAACAAAGGTGTTCTTAAGTCTTTGCGTATATTCTTCAGCAGAAAATTTGATATTGCTCATAGCATGCAACTTTCGATTGCCTCACAGGGACGCCGGTCGATATCCAACCGATCATTTTGCGCAAATGCAACCAATCAGGATGCACTTGACCACTTACTGCCACAAGCATTCGCACTTTTTTCGTATGGATCATGACGAATCCGGCCACTGAAGCTATTTCAGCAGCAATTGAAATATGCTCACGCGATCACAAGAAATTCGTTGGATCGCACCATCCCTCAGTTCAGGATCTCGGCCAGGGCGTCGCCGGTGGAAACCGTCTCCCCGCGCTGGTTGGTGACGGTCAGGGCGCAGACCAGCCACTTGCCTTTCCGCGTCTCCCGCTTGTCCTGCACCTGCACCCGCACCTGGATGGTGTCACCGGGGTAGACCGGACTGCGGAAACGGGTCTCCATCCGCCGGTGGTTGCCATTGTCGGGCCAGAGCCAGTCGGTCATGGTCCTGACCATGAAGGAATAGGTCATCAGGCCGTGACCGATCACCGTGTCGAACTTCTTGCCGTTGGCAAAGGTCGTCTCCGCGATGAAGTCATCGTCCCAGTGCAGCGGGTTGTTGTCGAAGGAGGCCATGGCGAACTCCTTGATCATCTCCCGCGTCACATCGACCTTCACCCCGTCGAAGCTGTGCCCGATCGCAATGTCCGCAAACGAGAATTCTGCTGTCATGATGCTCTCCCCTCAGTACGGACGCATGGTCCAGCCGCGACCGGAGCAGACGACCGTGTCGTGCTGGTTGCGGAAGACATTGTCATGGATGGCGAAGGTGTTGCCCTTGCGGATCACCTTGTCGAGGCAGCGCGCCGTCAGGGTGATCGTGTCACCGGGCCGGACCGGGTGCTGGATCCACCAGTTCTGGCCCATGTTGACCGTACCCGGCGTGCGCATGAAATGGTCGTGCGTCGTGCAGGCAAAGAGGAACAGCGCATGGATGCTGGGTGGCGAGATCAGCCCGCCGAACCGCGTCGTCTTCGCATACTCCTCGTCGAAGTAGAGCGGGTTCATGTCGCCGATGCAGCGGGCATAGCGCTGGATGATGTCCG
>BQIY01000398.1 GCA_021604265.1 Nitrospirales bacterium | reverse complement strand
CGGCCGATCATCGTCATGGGCAATACTCGCCATCATGGCGGCCAACAGCGCGGGCTCAATGGCTGCAAACGCTTCCATTCGAATCAGTTCCGTAATGAGGAGGGAATGATCGATGCGAATCAGCCGAGCCCATTCACCTTCGGCAGTCAATTCGGATGTGGCGGTTAAATAGCCAAAATGGTGCAGTACATCGCTTTTTTCCTGGAACCGGTGCCACAGCCCAGTCCTCAGGGCTTGAATGGTCTTCGTAAGCCCTTTTTCTTTTTGGCGAAGCCGTAATGCCTTCGAATGATCTTTGCGGCATGCCGCATGCGATGGGCAACTCGGACACGAGAATTCATCGGTAAGGACGGCCATTAATTGCGTGTCTTCTTCATGTTCTTTTTCGACCAGAACCGGTAGCACCGGGAGGCCGACGGGTAGGGTATTCAGTGCCTGAGCGAGACGGGAGAGCGTATTGGCACTACACCAGGGAAAGACCCGAAGCGGTTTGAATTCAAGCACATGGTCGTAGAGCTGATTCACCATCACCATGGGACATTCTGTGATCGTGCCCTTGGCGCGCAAGATCGACAACATTGGATGTCGTTGCCCGCGGCTTCGATATTGACGAAGAATGACGGCAAACCCTTTGGAGACTTGAATGACTCGCCCTGGCGTGAGAAACGGCAATTGGGCGGTTGTGGCGGGCGAGTCTTGATGCGTGATTGGACGGCGCTGAGCTTTCCTGCGTTTCGCCTGGTCATAGACCTGCCATTGAGTGATCCAATCCGTACAGACTCGCGGACCGTAAGGCTGCATCTCTTCATGGATGGTATCAAGATGGTTTTGATGAACGTCCGCTCTTCGGTTTAATTGGAATTGGGCAAAACTTTTGGCCAAGATGCCTTCGATATGATCAAGAGGGTGGGCTTTTAATAAATTGAGCACCATGGGATAGGAAATGACAAACTGACTTTCGATTGGCTCGGGATACCCTGTCAGACCTTTCGCGAGGACCTGAAGGTCAATGTAGGGAGACGGGGTAATCACGACGAACCCAACCAAGTCTTTTCCTCTGCGTCCGCCTCGCCCCGCCAATTGTTGAATTTCTCCAATCGTCAGATCAGAAAAGTCGCGAGCCTTTCGGACGCTCGATTGCGTAATCACCACGGTTCGTGCTGGAAAATCGACGCCTGCCGCTAAGGTGGTGGTCGCAAAGACGGCATCTAAATACCCTTTTCGCATCAATTCTTCAATGGCGATTTTCCACGAAGGGAGATGCCCGGCATGGTGTGCGGCTACGCCGCAGCGGGCGACAATCGGCATGAGCGGATGTCCGGTGATACTTGGGTACTCGACGGCGAGTTGCTCGAGAAATGTGGCGATGTTCTGGGTTCGCTGGGGAGGAAGGTGTGTCGTACTGCGCTCGAATGCGGTAATCGCATCGTCGCATGCACGACGAGAGGTCAAAAAGACTATCGCAGGAGTCAGCTGCTTTCTGCGAAGAACGTCTACTAAATCAACTGGGTGAATAGCTGGTGGCATGAACGGCAGTTAATTGTAGCAAGATTCCATCAGAAGATAAAACGGACCCTGTTCAATAACATGTTTGATGAGCTCACTTCTATTGGGAATTGACATGGAGATTTTTTGAAAAAATTTAAGAACGAAAAAGAAATGACAGCAGATGCCGAGACTTGCCAAGAATGTGTCTTTAAGGCCGATCATGAGGTGGCCGATACATTAGTCTAGAGGGAATCATGGTAGATGTCATTGTTCGAGGAGTCAAAGGTGCAACAGTTGTCGACCTTCATGGTCGTCTCGATATGAATGCGCGATGGCATTTTAAAGCCATTATGAACCAGTGTTGTTTGAATGAATCAGAACATCTCATTATCAATCTTGCCGGGTTGACCTTTATTGATAGTGCAGGTCTGGGGTTCCTTGTTACGGCGTACATGCAATTTACTGGACTGAAACGACGAATGACCTGGATTCAACCAAGAGGTTTGGTGGCGAAATTTCTTGATGAATTACAACTTCAAGAGCTCGTGCCCATTTTCAAGTCAGAAACAGAAGCCATTTCCGAGCAATAGCCTGTGAGTCCATTTTGGTGAACCTCACGGTCAGTTTTCTTCTCACACTCTCTCCTGTTTCATCAAATTCACCTGTCAGCGACTTTCATCTGGTGCGCTGAACTTGAAGGTGCCTTTGGCCATGGGCTTTGCAGAAGCCTATGACTTCGGCTTTGACCGTCTGGTCATAATAATCAGGCGGTTTTTAATTGATTCGCGTACCACCTTCACCCGAACATCCCAGGCATCAACAAAAAACTGCGTTTCACTCACTTCCTGATTCAAGTCTGCGCGTATACCAGGGGCTTTGTGGAGCTGAAGCAATTGAGTCGGAATGGCACTGCGATGTCCGGAAATCAAAAAACTAATCGCACAAACCACCATGGCGCATGCTCCAATTTGAACACCAAAGACCTCAAGAGACAAGAGAACCGCGGTAATTGGCGTATTGACCGCCCCGGCTAAGAGTCCGGCAATCCCTAAGGCGGCGAATACACCTGAGTCGAGCGCAAAGAGATTCCCGAATACTGAACCGGCAGTCGCGCCCACAAAACAAATGGGCAGAATCACGCCTCCGCTTCCGCCAAAGTTTAATGTCATACTGGTCAGAATAATTTTGAGCATAAACACGTACCAGAGAATTGACTGACCTGCCAGTGCCTCTTGAATAACCCGGTCTCCCAACCCCAAGGCACTCAAAGAGGAGATTGACGCAATTCCTAGAATGGCCAATCCACCAAGAAATGCCAATAGTGGAGGAGGGAAATGCGAGAGAAAGGCCACTCGTTTCCCCAAATGTATTCCCTCAATCAGGGCAAGGGCGCACAGACCAAAACAGACACCGGCAAGAATAGACCAGAGAAAGAGCGGGGAGGAAAACAGGACAGAAATCTCGACTGAAGATGTCCAGAAAGACATCCCGAAAAACAGCGTGACTTGATGTCCGACAATAGCCGCAATGACTGACGGAAGTAGAACCTGATAGGCCAGAGCCCCGACAAACAGGGCTTCAACTCCGAAAAACGCTCCCGCAATAGGTGTTCCCAGCACTGAGGCAAATCCTGCACTAATACCGCAAATGACCAGTGTTTTTCGGTCATCATCAGAAAAGCGAAAAATCTCAGCAGCCCATGACGCCACGGCACCTCCAATTTGCGCACACGGCCCTACGTTGCCGGCAGAACCTCCAGTTCCAATGGTCAGGAGCGTCGCAATCAGCTTGGCCGGGATCACTTGGGCCTTGATGCGTCCTGCTCGAAGGTGAACGGCTTGAATCACCCGCTCGACACCTTGTCCGCCCGCCTCAGGCGCCAAAGAACTTGTGATCCACGCGGAGACACTTAAGCCAACAGGCAGGAGGAACAGACTATAGGGAATCCGAGCCGTTTCGGC
>BQIY01000397.1 GCA_021604265.1 Nitrospirales bacterium | reverse complement strand
GTAAGGACGGTGCTTTTTCCTTGGATGCCGTAGTAGTCTCGAGCTTGCGTGCAGGTTAACTCCCCTTTTTCAACCTGAGCAACTACGGCCAATTTAAAGGCCAGTGTGTAATCTCGTTGGGAACGTTTGGTTCGGGTAGGTATAGTATGTCTCATTAATAGGTCTCCTAAGTGACAACCTATTTCAGGACGGGACAGTCCGTCAAACTGGGGCAGCTACAATCTGACCCCTTTTATTCCCTTGCTCAACTACTTGAACATCCAGTGAACATCAATTAGAGACTCAGATTTGGCCACCAATTCGATTTCCTCAACGCTTTCTCCGCGAATCTGCCCTTTACGCAACTCATCCTCTACTCGAAAATAGACCTCCTCATCTTCTACCCATAGTACTTCTGTATCACCGACAGCAGTATTATGAGTTATGTGCCTCCCATCACTAGAGTTATACAAGAAGAAACCACCTCTTTTCTCCAATCTTGCGGCATAGAGAATCTTATAGTTCTTATTACGATCTTCTACTTTCGAATAATCCCACAAGGGGCCGAAACTTGATCCAGCATTATCTACCAGAAATATGGGTTCCCCGGCAACCCATTCAAAAAAACCTCTCAATCCATAAAAGTCAGATTCAGTATCTAAGTCTGCCCAGACGCCAGTACTTTTATTGAAGACTTTTACTAACGCGTCATGTTCGGCACCATAATTTCTACGCGGTTTAAAAACCGCTCTCATTGAATCATTGTTGATTACTTGAACTAGGTAGGCTAGTTCGCCATATGGCGTATCCACGTAATCACTTGAATTGAAGTAATCTTTCGGTATAGTCCATCCTATATCCCAACCAAAACCTCTCTCTTGATCTCCGAGGAGCACTTGTCCGTCTCTGTAGCGGAGAGTGTTAAGCTGACCGTTGTGTGTCACAAGTGTCCCCGGTAAGCCGTAAGAATGAATGAACTTGAATGAGTTCTGGCTGTCGATTTCTACTTCTTTCCCAGTGACAATTTCATACGCTGACTCTATTGGAGTCAAAAAACTACCTGGCGGAAGCCGTGATAACTCAGATAAATCAAATTGTATCAAATTTAATCTAAGCTCTTCGTCCTCCTCGACTACCAGGCCTCCCCAAGATGGATTCGCAATAGAGCACTGTTCGCATGTTGTCAGAGCGATTTCGTTAACTTCATTCGGTCTGTTCATGTTAAGAATATCGAATTCTAACTCTCCAGGCTCTGGCGATGTGAATACGATCACGACCCTCTGGTCCGGGTAAGGTTGAATGAACTGCTCGGTGGCGTACGGCGCTACTTCCCTTACCAGCTTCATTTCACCGTCTATGATTTTGTAGAGCTCTATTGGGCTTACACTTGGTTTTTCAACATTTAAATCCCAAGGAAAGGGACCACCTGAAAGTAAGTAAATTTCCTCCAATCTATTTCGGACTAGAATTACGACGGCAACTACAAAAAGGAAAGTAATTAACGTTGTGGTAACTACCAATCTACTTTTTACAACCTTTTTCCAACTCATATGATTTTCTTGAGCTCCTAAAACTGGGAAGCAACTTCTTCGACATAGTTTTCTAGTCGAATAGTTCCATCCGGTAAGGTGATAGGTTCAAACTCTACGAATGATTAATCGGGAAGCACTCCAGCTGGAGAATTAAAGATGTCGGAGGGATTAAATTTTAATCCCTCCGACATCTTTAACTTTCTTATTTTCATTGACGAAAAAAATAGTCGTTGATGAGGTTTTCTAACCTTTCCTGACCACCGCTCACTCTCTCTGGCTCGCCATTTTCCGCTGCCAAATCGCGTAGCTCGCTCAGGGTAAGTTCACCTGCCTCAAACTGCGCCCCGCTAGCGTTATCATAACTGCTATAACGTTGCTTCTTACCCTCGCTTATTCCCGACCGCTCCAACAACTCAGATGCGATCAGCAGGCCTCGGGCGAAGGCATCCATCCCGCCTATGTGAGCGTGGAACATATCGACGAGATCGGTCGATTCACGGCGCACCTTGGCATCGAAGTTTAATCCGCCGGTGGTGAAACCTCCCATTCCAATGACGACCATCATCGCTTGAACGGTGTCGTAGAGGTCCGTGGGAAACTGGTCGGTATCCCAACCATTTTGAGGATTACCGCGGTTGGCATCGATAGATCCAAGCAGCCCCGCATCGGCTGACATTTGAAGGTCATGCATGAACGAGTGGCCAGCGAGCGTGGCATGGTTCGCCTCTACATTCAATTTGAAGTCTGTATCCAAACCATGATGTCGCAGAAAACCTATCACGGTCTGGGCATCGACATCGTATTGGTGGTACATGGGCTCCATAGGCTTTGGTTCGATAAGAAAGGTCCCCTTGAAACCGATGGAGCGGCCATAGTCACGTGCCATTCCAAGGAAGCGCGCCATGTGGTCGAGCTCCCTGGCGGTATCGGTATTGTAAAGCGAGGCATAGCCCTCTCTGCCACCCCAGAACACATAGTTCTCGCCGCCCAATTCAACTGTCGCGTCGAGCGCCGCCTTCACCTGTGCGGCCGCATGGGTGAGCACTGCAAAATCGGGATTGGTAGACGCGCCGTTCATATAGCGAGGATGGGAGAATACATTGGCCGTGCCCCACAGCAGCTGCATGCCGCTTTCCTGCTGACGGGCCTTGGCGAGCTGCACCATGGCGTGGAGATTGGCTTCACTCTCGGAAACACTGTCTCCCTCGGGCGCAAGATCGCGATCGTGGAAACAGTAGTAGGGCACGCCTAATTTGGTGAAGAACTCGAAGGCGGCATCCAGGCGGTTCCTGGCCATCTCCATGGGGTCGGAGGATTGAGCCCAAGGCATATCCCGAGTGCCAGGTCCAAAGGGGTCGCCACCATCACCACAGAAACTGTGCCAGTAACACACCGAAAATCGCAGGTGCTGTGCCATTGTTTTGCCCGCTACGATTCTGTCCTCGTCGTACACCTTGAAGGCCAAGGGATTGTCCGACTCGGGCCCTTCGAATTGGATTCTGTCCGTGCCTTTGAAGTATTCCCTGTCACCGATAAAAACGGATGTGCCCATGTGCTCCCCTTCTGCCTGCGCTTAATATTGGTTTTTCAACAGCGGCGTTACTTGCTGAAGAATGCTCAAGTATTTCTGATAGCCGACTCCATGAAGCTCTGCATTTTCTGCGTCTGGCATCACACATCTCTCATGGTCGACGATCAAGTGTTCATTACATATCTGTTCCAGGCTCATGTCGCCGCCCTGTTGCAACTGCATTGCCCAAAGCGCCTGCAGAGCCGCGCCGAAACAGGCGCCTTCCGCGCCTTTGTGCATAACGACAGGTAAACGAAAGCTATCCGCAATAATCTGCCGCCATAGCTGGCTCTTGCTGCCGCCACCGGTTAGAACGATTTCCTCGGCGTTTAGCCCCAGTCGCGTAAGTCCCTCGAGACCGTTTTTTAG
>BQIY01000396.1 GCA_021604265.1 Nitrospirales bacterium | reverse complement strand
GCCGGGACACTGCTCTCTCGATACCTGATCGCCCCGCTGCAATCGTTAATGTCCGTTGCGCAAAGTCTCGCCAATGGAAACCGAACTACCCGTTGCCCAGTTGACCGGGCAGATGAAATCGGCCAACTGGGGCAGACATTGAATCATATGGCGGATGTCATCGATCAGACAGTGGGCAATCTGGAGCAGAGAATTGAAGAACGGACTGAGACACTGGCATTTGCCAATGGTCAACTCACACAAGAGATTCGTGAACGCCGGCAAGCCGAAGACGGACTTCGAGTAAGCGAAGAACGGTATGCCTTAGCCGTAGAAGCCACAAGCGCAGGACTCTGGGATTGGAATATGACTCACAATACCGTGTACTACTCTGCTCAACTGCTGAGACTCCTTGGGTTCCAAAACGCAGAAATGGCTGCAACGCTTGAAGCCTTTACTGAACTCATCCATCCAGCTGATCGTCATCACGCAACCAAAAGCCTCCAAACACATCTTCACCAAAAAACTCCCTACAACCTTGAACTTCGCATCAATACCAAAGCAGCAAATTACCGTTGGTTTCATGTGCGCGGGCAGGCCATCTGGAATGATGACCAGCAGCCCATTCGCATGGTTGGATCCATTAATGATATCCAAGATCACCATGTGGCAGAAAGCCGCCTTACGGTTCAACACCGTGTGACCAAAATCTTATCGGAATCGTCTTCATTAGACGATGCAACCAAGCCGATCCTTCAAACCATCTGCACGTACCTTGAATGGCAGATCGGAACCTTTTGGCTCCCCCTTCGGGATATTTCGCAATTGACCTGCGTGGAGACCTGTGAAGAGACTCACGGCACGCATCCACGCTTTATTACAGCATCCTTGAACACAAATTTTTCATTAGCTGAAGGACTTGTCGGGCGGGTGTGGGAGAGCGGTAAAGCGGCATGGGTCTATGACGTGACAACCGATCCAAACTTTCCTCGTGCCGTCTATGCCGCACAGGAACATCTCCGCACAGGAATTTCCTTCCCGATTGTCATGGCAGAGGAAATCTATGGGGTTATGGAATTTTTCTCCCGCGACGCAAGACAGCTCGATCCAGCCTTGCTGTCCATGCTGGAAATGATCGGGCGTTCTATTGGACAATTTGTTGAACGCAAAAAAGCCGAAGCCGAAGTCACTCGCGGAGCCTTGATATTAGAACAGCAAAATCACGACCTCGCCATGGCTCGAGATCAAGCGCTAGTTGCCGCTCAGACCCAAGCCGATTTCATCGCGACGATGAGTCATGAAATACGTACGCCGATGAACGGCATTCTTGGAATGACCCAACTTCTTCTTGATGCTGACCTCACAGACATTCAGCTTGAGATCGCTGACACCATTCATACCAGTGGACGCAGCTTACTGACCATTATCAACGATATTTTAGACTTCTCAAAGATCGAAGCGGCCAAAATGCAGTTAGATGTCATTCCCTTTGATCTTCGCACCACCGTTGAAGAAGTGCTGGATACATTTGCAGAAACTGCAAGAACCAAACACATCGAGCTGGGAGGACTTATTGAAACCACAACACCAACGGCGCTTCAAGGCGACCCAGGACGTCTTCAACAAGTGCTCCTTAATCTCATTGGAAATGCCATCAAATTTACAACAGAAGGCGAAGTGTTTGTCCAGGTGAAGGCCACTGAAGTCACCGATACCGAAGCGCATCTTCGTATTGAAATCAATGATACCGGTATCGGCATTCGCGCAGAAGACCAGAAAAAACTCTTTCAGGCATTTACCCAAGTTGATAGTAGTACAACCAAGAAATATGGTGGAACCGGGTTAGGGTTAGTGATTTCTCGACATCTCGTGACGCTCATGAATGGAAAGATTGGGGTGGAAAGTACTGAGGGAGAAGGTAGCCTGTTTTGGTTCACCATGACCATGCCGCTACAATTTGAAAACACCCTTCCAGCCGTTCAATCTTCTTCACTTGCGGGGATTCGAATCTTATTTGTCGATAGTATGAAAAGAAATCACATGATTCTTGAACATTATGCGTCCGCATGGGCCATTCCTTTCTCCAGTGCATCAAATAGCCTTGAAGCATTGGAGTGTTTACGGACCGCAGCACACAACGGTCATGCGTACAATCTCGTAATTATTGCACAACAATTATCCGATGGAGACGGGCACAAACTCGCTCGACACATCAAATCCGACTCCCAGATAGCTGATGCACAGCTCATCCTCCTCACGTCACTTGGTCATCGAGGAAATGAGGAAGAGGCCAAACAGGCCGGATTTATAGGATATTTACGAAAGCCAATACACCAATCGCAGTTATTTCATTGTCTGACTATGGCGATGAGTCACAACGTTCATACTGCTGAATACCCGATAAAGTCATCTCCGGAAAGCCTCAGCCATCTCCCGTTTCACAAAGAAGACTGCCAGAGCCCACTGCAGGTATTGCTAGCTGAAGATAATCAGGTCAATCAAAAGGTCGCTGTTGGCATGTTGAAAAAATTAGGCCATCAGGTTGATGTCGCACACAATGGACAAGAAGCCATCCAAGCGGTTGAAGAGAAAACGTATGATCTCATTTTGATGGACTGTCAGATGCCCGAAATGGACGGACTTCAAGCAACGCAGGAAATTCGTCGTCGTGAATCATTAGCGATAACCTCTGACTCCGAAAACCACCAAGATGATGCATGCCAAAGACAAGAAGACAAAAAACAACACAAGAACTCTATAAGGGCGATGGAGACATTCAAGCCCCGTCGACATATTCCAATTATTGCCATGACCGCCAATACCATGAAAGGCGATCGGGAACAATGCCTTGCAGCCGGAATGGATGATTTCCTGCCGAAACCGATTTCACTCGAAATACTCAACGATGCGTTACGTCGCTGGGCCACCCAGGACCACCCGGAATCCAACTCAGCAAATCTTCAGCCGGCCCCCGAATTGGCACATACCGCACCTTCATCCGTTACCAGTTCAAATGAGGACTCACAGCCTTCTATCGACAGACATGTGTTGAATGAACTGCGTGTATTAGGAGGTGATGATGATCCACACTTCTTCGCCTCCGTGATTGAGCAATTTCTCTCAGACACTCCTCGACATCTTGCAGGCATTCGAAAGGCCATTGAAGGTCACGACGCCGAAAGCCTCATGAAAGCCGCCCATGCATTCAAAGGCAGCTGTCGAAATGTCGGAGCCAGACCATTAGCTGACGCCTGTTTTATACTGGAACAGTTAGGGCGAGAAGGAACGACGGAAGGCTCAATGCCGATTCTCACACAACTCGAAGCTGAAGAATCTCGGGTACAATTGATATTGCAAACCGAAATTCACGCAAAGATATCCTTCTAACTATTTGACTTTCTCTCTATCAGAAGTTCCCATATTACTCATTTCTGATTATCGACAAGAACATTGTCAATCAACCTGACTTTTCCCAGAC
>BQIY01000395.1 GCA_021604265.1 Nitrospirales bacterium | reverse complement strand
GCTTGGCCATAAAAAACAGTCGATTTCTGTCCGTAAACCCAGTGCCGGCGATGATTTTTATCTGACGCTCGATATTCGTCTTCAACGCTTGGCTGAAGATTTATTGGCTGACGAGGCTGGTGCCGTGGTCGCACTTGATCCCCGAACTGGAGGCGTCTTGGTCCTGGCAAGCCGGCCGAGTTTTGATCCGACGGCGTTATCTGCCGGATTACCTTTTGCCGAGTGGAAGACATTACTCAATGATGTGAGACATCCGCTAACCAATCGTGCGATTCAAGGGCAGTACCCTCCTGGCTCAACCTTCAAAATTGTGATGGCCGCGGCGGTGTTAGGTTCACAAACTGCCCAAGGCACCGATGAGTTTTTTTGTCCGGGCGGCTTTAAATTTGGCCGACGGACCTATCGAGATTGGAAGCGTGGAGGCCATGGGTCGGTCGAATTGATTGACGCATTAGCGCAATCGTGTGATGTGTATTTTTATAAGTTAGGGAATCGAATGGGTATTGAGACCATTGCATCGTATTCGAAGCAGTTTGGTCTCGGACAGAAGACAGGCATTGATCTCCCTTCTGAACGCTCAGGACTCGTGCCTTCTGATGAGTGGAAACGAAGAGTGAAAAACGAACCATGGTATCCGGGTGAAACCATTTCTGTCTCCATTGGACAGGGTTTCCTGACTGCCACGCCCCTGCAAATGGCCCAGGTGGTTGCTGCCACCGCTATGAATGGCCGTATGGTGACGCCTCGGCTCGTTCACGCGATTCGACAGCGTGGTACGGGGATGATGAAAGAAGTGGCTCCACCGTCAAGCAGGCAATTACCGATACCGCCGGCTGTCTTTCAGCAAATTCGTGAGGGGTTGGAAGCCGTGGTCACAAAAGGCACCGCCAAACGCTCTCAGTCTTCGCTGGTCTCCATCGCAGGGAAGACGGGAACGGCCCAGGTTGTCGCGTTGCGATCGGGGCCGGAAAAAGAAATTCCGAAAGAGTTTCGTGACCATGCGTGGTTTGTGGCGTATGCCCCGGTGGATGAGCCGACCATTGTCGTCGTGGTCTTAGCCGAGCATATGGGCCATGGTGGATCAGCGGCAGCGCCCATTGCCAAAGAGTTGATTGAGGCTCATGTGAAGTATACCTCAGGTGGGGAAATGGAATCAGAGGAGCCAATTGAATCGGTCGGACGAGAAGACGGGTTAGAGCCCTCTCCTAAACAGCTAGAGGAGCGATCGAGCTTATGATTGATCGTTATAGGCTGCGTCGTGGATTTGATGAATTTGATTGGTGTTTTTTGGGAATTATTCTGGGGATTGTAGCCATAGGCATTCTGTCTATTTATAGTGTGACACCGGCCAATCCCTCATCCGGTATTCCCATTTATTTAAAGCAAAGTATGTGGGTGGTGATTGGTTCGTTAGTCTTTGTGGCAACAGCGGGGATTGATTACCATAAGCTTTCCCGGTTTTCCTATATTTTCTATGGGATCGGGCTGATCCTTCTGCTTATCGTTCTGTTTGCCGGGAAAACTAGCCGCGGGTCGCAGCGTTGGATTCCATTAGGTCCGCTTGCGGTCCAACCGTCGGAGTTAGTGAAAATTCCTCTGATTATGGCGTTGGCGACCTATTATGGAATTAAACACCGGGTCGGGTGGCTTCAACGTCTTGTCTTCCCAGGGCTGATTGTGTTGCCGGGATTCCTCTTGATCTTGAAGCAGCCGGATCTTGGAAGTAGTTTGAGTTTCTTGTCCATCTATATTGTCCTGGTTTTAGCGGTTGGGGTGAAGTCGCGAGCCTTTGGTTTGGTGGTACTGACGGCTTTACTGCTCTTCCCCTTTGCGTGGGGAGGGGTGTGGGGGTCGTTACACGGGTATCAGCAGGAGCGAATCCTGAGTTTTGTCGATCCCAACTATGACCCTGGCGGAAAAGGGTATCATGGGTTACAGTCGAGAATTGCCATAGGCTCTGGTGAGTTGCTCGGAAAGGGACTATACGGGGGTACTCAGACTCAGTTTAAATTCCTTCCCGAAGGGCATACGGACTTTGTCTTTGCCGTTTTTGCGGAAGAATGGGGTTTTCTAGGGGTGCTACTCTTATTGACAATGTATGCGGGACTGTTTTTGATGGGGTTGGAGATTGCCGCAAAGGCGAGGGATACGCTCGGGGCTCTCATCGCTGTGGGAGTGGTGTGTGTGATTGCGTTTGGATTTCTGGTCAATCTGGCCATGACGGTCGGCTTAGCCCCGATTGTCGGTATTCCCTTACCCCTGATGAGTTATGGAGGCAGTGCGACGATTATGACATTGGCCGCGCTTGGGCTGCTCTTAAATGTGAAACGCCACCGGTTAACACTGACTTAAGTTGGCAAGACGTGCGAAAACAAGTATGGTGAATGGGAGGTTTGTGTGAAAGTGCGATGTGATATCTCCCCCGACGATGAGGGGAGAGGAGGTGCTGATGGGTGTTGAGATTGCCATCAATGTGACTCGAGAAGAAACACGAGTGGCGGTGTTGGACAACAAAGTTGTGACGGAGTTGTACGTCGATCGGGCCAAAAAGAAAGACTTTGTGGGGGATATTTATACCGGCAAAGTGGTGAAGGTCCTTCCAGGTATGCAAGCGGCCTTTGTCGATATCGGACTCGATCGAGCCGCGTTTATGCATGTGTCTGATCTGTCCGTCGGCACGGAGCCTGGGGATACGCTGATCGATAGTGAAGAAGATGAAAAGGGGCCTGATATGCCCAGGCCGCGCCGTCAGACGGCACGGCCCATCGAGCAATTGTTAGAAGAAGGGCAAGAGTTGTTAGTCCAAATTTCCAAAGGCCCGATTGGAACCAAAGGTCCCAGGGTGACCACCTATGTGTCGTTGCCTGGTCGGTTTTTAGTCTTTATGCCCAATGTTGATCATATTGGCGTCTCCCGCCGGATTGCTGACGATGAAGAACGTGCTCGGCTCAAGGAAATCATGAAACGAATCCGAACTCCGGGATATGGATATATCGTTCGGACCGTGTGTGAGGGCGTGGCTGAAGAAGATCTTGCCTCAGACGTGAAGTTTTTAAGTGCACTCTGGGAAGACGTGATCAAAAAATATGATCGAGAACCGGCTCCAGCTCTTTTGCATACGGATCTCAGCTTGACGCTTCGGGTGGTTCGCGATCTCTTTACCAAAAAAGTGGACCGTTTACTGATTGATTCAAAATCGGACTTTGATGAGGTGAAAGACTTTGTGCGGCGGTACCTTCCGGAGCAGGCCTCCCGCGTGCACCATTATGATAAAAAGGATGAAGGCCTCTTTGATTACCTTGGCATTGAATTAGAAATTGCTCGAGGGTTAAGCCGAAAAGTTTGGCTCAAATCCGGTGGTCATATTGTGATTGACCATACCGAGGCCATGACAGTAGTCGATGTCAACACCGGACGGTTTGTGGGTAAACGAGATCAAGAAGAAACGATTCTCAAAA
>BQIY01000394.1 GCA_021604265.1 Nitrospirales bacterium | reverse complement strand
TTTAGCCCTGAAGGATCGTCTATTACCATTCACTCAAGGGCGGCAGAGAATGGCCGTAGTTTTCATCTGTCTGTTTCAGATACTGGCCCAGGTGTTCCGCCTGAAGATTTACCGCATATTTTCGAACGCTTTTATCAAGGACGATCTCAAGAAGGCCGCTCCTATGTTGGAAGCGGAATTGGGCTTGCTTTAGCCAAGAGAGTCGTGGAAGCTCATGGAGGAACCATCTGGGCCGAGAGTGAAGTCGGAAAAGGGACGACTGTTCATGTTATGGTGGGTCATCAAAAACCCAGTGGAGTTACCAGATGACGATTTGGTCATGTGTTCCCTCTAAACTCTTGCTTGCTATGCGTGGAATGGTATTCTGTTGGGTGATCATGAGTATTTCCATTTTTTTCTGGAATATCGAGCCTGCAGAGGCACGGCCTCAGCGCTCAGATATTTCAATGTCCAAAATATTTGAGCCTGATTTGGAAGACATTCCATTTTTTCGTGCCATTGTTGAAGCGCAAGACCGAGAGCTGCAAGCGTGTAAGACCCCGTTAGCTTGTCAAAAGCCAAACTTTCTTCGAGGTTTGGCATTGCTGTATTCTCATAAAGGGTTAGCCGCAACGCATTTTCGAAAAGTGATTACTGCCAAACCGTCGAGCCGTTTGGCTGCTGAAAGTCGATTTTGGTTGTGGTTTATTGATGTGCTGAGTCCCCAGAAGCGCGGAGCGCAACTTTCAAGCATCGACTTGGCGAGACGGTTGACACGTGAGATTGTTGATCGTGAATTTATTGTGTATGACTTGGTCGCGAAACTTGAACAGACGTCCCTTGAATCATTACAGCATGATGTGGATGAACGCGATAAAAAGGTTGATGAGTTAAATCAAGTCATTGCGGCCTTAACGAAGCAGGTGAGTGAATTAAAAAAAGAACCGGCAAGAAGGTTATCGCTGCAAAAGGAACTGGAAGCAAGTGAAAAGAAAGTTGAAGAACTTATGAATCAGCTTGATGCGCTTCGGCGAATTGACCAAGAACTCAAGGAGAAAACCCCACCAACCCGACCGTCCGAAGAGTTGACCCCTGCTCCAGGCTTAGAACCTGTTTCTCCCAATTAGGAGTGAAATAATTTTATGTCAGATGAACGTATTCTCGTTGTTGATGATGACCCAAGTCTGTTGACCTTGTTGCAAATGCGGTTGAAATCAATGGGGTTTGTTGTGACTCCCTGTGGCACAGGACGAGATGCGTTGAGCCGTGCACAGGAAGAGGCCTTCGATTTTGCTATTTTAGATCTTCGACTACCCGATTCAGATGGCTTGGGGTTAATGGAAGATCTCCATCACCTTCATGCCGGTTTGCCGATCTTAATTCTGACGGCACACGGATGTATTCCGAATGCTGTTGAGGCCATGCAAAAAGGGGCTCATGGCTATTTGACCAAACCGTTTGATGATAAGGAACTCCTGGCCAGTATTGATAAAGCCTTGACCCAACAACGCATGAGCCAAGAAATCCATCGACTGCAAATGCTCGTCAATGAGCTGTATGGCATGGACAAAGTTGTGGCTCGAAGTTCAGAGATGCAAGCGTTACTTCAACAGGTTGCCCGAGTGGCGGGAACGGATGCGACGGTCTGTATTTCTGGAGAAACAGGAACAGGAAAGGAAGTGATCGCTCGCGTGATTCACTGTAATAGTTCACGAGCCAATAAGTCATTCATTGCGGTGAATTGTGCGGCTATTCCTGAAACATTGTTTGAAAGCGAGTTGTTTGGTCACCAAAAGGGGTCATTTACCGGTGCCCATCAGACGAAGCGCGGCCTCTTTCAAACAGCCGATAAAGGGACGTTGTTTCTTGATGAAATTGGTGAAATGCCTTTATCTCTTCAAGGGAAACTCCTGCGAGCTATCCAACAACGTGAAGTCCTTCCAATCGGAGCTCAAGTGCCAACGAAAGTTGATGTGAGGATTCTTGCGGCGACGAATTCTGACCTAGAAGTGGCGGTCAAAGAAGGCCGGTTCCGCGAAGATCTCTATTATCGAATCCATGTTGTGCCGCTGTGGATCCCGCCCTTGCGTGAACGACGTCAGGATATTCCGTCACTCACACAATTTTTTCTGAAACAAAGTGTGGCTCGTTTGAATAAGCCAATTCGAGGGTTTACCCCTGATGCGATGCAAGCCATGGTGACCTATTCGTGGCCTGGAAATGTGCGCGAACTTGAAAATGTTATTGAACGTGCCGTCGTCATGTCTCCAAAAGATATGATTACGGCAGATCTTTTACCCTTGACCCCTGGTACATCTCAAGGTACGCTTCAACCGTTGACCGAAGCCAAAGAAGATTTTGAGCGTGAGTATTTAAAAGACATTCTTCGTGCAACCGATGGAAATATTTCTCGAGCCTCTCAGATAGCTGGCCGGTATCGTGCGGATTTTTACAAGCTCTTAAAGAAATACGGGTTGCATCCCTCAGACAACCAGGGCGAGCGAGTGCCTTCCGGCGAACAGGCTGATCTCATATAAGGAAATTCTTGCCATATTTTCATTTTCTTTTCCCGTGGGTTTCTTCATCTATTCATACTTGATCGTGTCATGGCGCCTGGTTTGGTGCTCTTCCTCATTTCTACTTCCGTTTTGTGTGTGACAAACGTGTGCAGGTTTCGGGCTTTCGGTCTGGTAGGCTCTGCCTTGTCTGTGCTGGCAGAATGATAAGGCCTGACTTTCTGAGTCTTGACTTTGCGGGAGTCGTGTCTTGACGGGAGGCTTAATCTTTGCTGGAATCTAGTTTATGGCATTAAGAATGGTCTATGTCAGTTAGTGTTCATGACTTGTGGTCGTGTTTCGTTACTATGAAGACGGAGCGACGATAACGTTTGGCTGACGTTTCAGCAGGCATCGTTTGGGGGCCTTAGGTCTGAGGAGATCAGACTTAAGAGTCTTCTAGCAGAAACCGAAGAATTACCAGAAATTATATATAAATTCAGTCATTTATCCGTTTCAAAATTTATGATTGGTTGCACTGTCGTTATGCTTGACGGTGCGTGTCCATCCATTTCTGTGATTGCTCGAGTCAGGAGTGTAAGAGAAATGAATGCAATGGTTGTGTCTTTATGACGGTGATGAGTCTTCCCTCGCATTCGGTCTTTGATCCTCGGAATCTTGTTCTCTGGTCAATTCCGATCGTCGGGTTATTACTTCTCCTGTACTGGGATATTACCACTGCGCTCGTGGCTGATTGGTATCATGACCCTGACTATTCTCATGGATTTTTAGTGCCATTTTTGTCAGTGTTTTTTGTGTGGGAACGCTGGGAAGATATCACGCAAACACGGATTCGACCGAGTTGGTGGGGAATTGGCCTTCTGGGTTTTGGTCTTGTGATGTTAGTCATTGGGTTGGTTGGGGCAGAACTCTATACGCAGCGGTGTTCGTTAATTGCCGTCTTAAGCGGGCTTGTCCTCCTTGTCTTCGGCTGGAATATGATGTGGGTGGTCAG
>BQIY01000393.1 GCA_021604265.1 Nitrospirales bacterium | reverse complement strand
CGAGGCTTTGGCCGAGCAGCGCGAGGGCGGCCATGGTGACGAGATGGAAACGTCTATCAACCTGTACCTGCAACCTGGGCTGGTTAACATGGACCTCGCAGTACAGGACTACGGCAACAGGTCGCCAAAGGACTATGGCGGTTACCAACCGGGGGTCATTACGCGCAATGAAAATGACCCGGCTTATTCCGAGACAGGTATCTATGGCGATGCGACCCTGGCAACAGCGGAGAAAGGACAGCGCGCGATTGAGATATTAACGGAGGAGTTCTTGAAAGCGATCGACGGATTTTCAAATGTGCCAATGAGGCGAGAACAGTAATAGCGCTTCAGTTATGTTCAGGAAATGACTTCTATCCCAGCGAGGGAAAAAGGTTTCCGGGCATCGAAATAGTCGTTGAGCCAGGAGGTACGCATGGACCTGTTTGAATTCATTTTGATTATCACGTCGATAATCTACGCGTTGGCCTTCGCACAAATTCTCTCCGGCATTGGCCGACTTGTACAGACCGACGCCATGGTTCGCTGGTTTGCGCCGCACACGTTGTGGGTTGCGATTCTTTTCGTCTGGCTTGTCCTTGTCTGGTGGTCCATCTGGGAGTTTCGGTCGATAGACTGGACGTTTCCGGGTTATGTGTACACATTAATCCCGCCAACATTGATTTTCTTTGCGAGCTCTCTTCTTGTGCCCGGTTCCTTGCATGGAGAGGTGGTCGATCTCAGAGCGCACTTCCTGCGCATACGACGGCCGTTTCTGGGCTCATACGGCCTGGCAACGGCTGTCGTGGTGGTTGACGGGTCTGTGCTCGCGGACGAACCCCTGTGGTTTCCAGGACGGATTGGCCATATTGCAATCATTGGTGCGGTTTTCGTTGGCTTGATGACTGAAAAAAAACGCACGCAAGTCATAGTCGCCAGCATAATCCTGATTGCGCTGACATACATCGCAGTCACACGTTTCTGGATTCCGCGGTGACCGGTCTTCCTTTGGTTGTTGTATCTTAAATTGGCATTTTCGCCCGACAGAATTATTCAACGCCGCCACCTAAATTACTAATGGATATTGAATACCTGGACGATCACCAAGAGACCATTTCGACGCTAGCCCGGTGGTCTTACGAAGAATGGTCGTATCTCCACCCGGAAAAGACATTTGCAGAGGTTGAAACGCAAATCTCGGCGGGATGCAACAGGAAACAGCTGCCGATTACTCTTGTAGCTCTGGGCGAGGCCCGGCCAGTCGGAATGATCTCCCTCAAAGCAAATGACTTCAAAGCGCGCCAGGATTTAAGCCCCTGGCTCGCAGGGCTATATGTAGACAAACTACACAGGAAGCAGGGTGTCGGGTCCCGGCTTGTTGTCGCATTGGAGAAGCTGGCAGTGGGACTGGGGGTGACCAGGCTTTATCTCGTAACAGATGACGCTGAGGCATTTTATTCCAAGCATGGCTGGACTGTCCTGGAGCGCACGGTGTCGCACTGGCATTCCGTCACTGTTATGGAGAAAGCTTTCACCAGGACAGCGTCGGTGGCGCCAGATTCGGGCGATTGACTGTGCCGGCACTGGCCTGGCCTTGCTATTCCTGGAGCACATACGGCAATAGTCGGCGAAAAGTTGCGAAAAACCATAAATACTTTCCGTTTGGTCTATGATGAACTAATAACAAGAAACGGCGCAACAAGCCGAAAAGTACAAACGGGGCACAATCGTGCCTAGTACTTCCCACAAGGAGAGAACATGAAAACGACAAATGTTTTAGGTCAACTGAAGAAGTTTGCCGGTATCGGGTTGCTTTGTTTTTCCTGCCTGCTTGCATTACCCGCAAACGCGGATGAGCGGCTCGTGACAACAATTGATCCCCATGAAAACACAGCGGCATACCTTAAAGCGCTAAAACCATTGATGGCACGACTACAGGCTCTGAATCCGGATGCAGAAGCTGAAGTACTGATGGGTACATTCGCAGGAACGTCATCGGGGTTGATATACGTGGTTGTCAGTTCTGAAACAATAGCTGGAGTTGGCGCAATAACAGAAAAAACGAACAATGACGCGGAGTTCCAGCGCCTTCTTGCGGCTGTTGCCGCGACCGGTCGTACCATCGTTTCCAGGTCTTTGCTCTCGGAAGTAGATCTCGACTGATTGTGCCCGGATCACGGTGCTGGTGGTAACTCTGTAATTTATTGGCACGAGGACAATGACAAGAGTTCTGGGGTCAATTCTGTATTGATAAGCAGCAAATCGTGCCTGGAAAAGATTGGCGCCTAATCTACTAAACATGAATAAGTTACAATGTTACTGCTGGCATCATTGTTCTCGGGACCGGTAAACTACTGAGAATCTATTGTTGACTTAAAACGGACCGTAAGACTGTGTCTCTATGGAAAGTTGATCGCAATTGTCAAACAAGAAACGTACAACCCGAATACTCAGAATAATCATGATCCCCATCGCGATAATCAGTGTCGTGATATTCCCACCGTGGGATGGCATATGGGCATGGTTAGCACCATTACCCGACACGGTTCAGGAACAGGTCGATGATGCAGTTAATCACGGGTTAGATGGAATTATTGTGTATGTGGATGAGCCAGGCCAGGCGCCACAATTCTATGCTTCTGGCTGGAAAGACCGTGACAATAGAATACCAGCCGATCCACAATCGTTATTCAAGATAGGCAGCATCTACAAATTATATGTGGCCGTTGCTACTGCCAAAATGATCAATGAACAGCGCTTGTCTCTGGATGACACGCTTGCGGATCACTTTCCAGAGTTGGTGGGAAGAATCGAAAATGCAGAAACAATCACTTTAAGGCAATTGGTGCAGCATCGGAGTGGTATTCCCAACTATACCGATGATCCTGATTTCAACTGGGCCGATCCACCGAAAAGTAATACAGAAATGCTTGAGTTGGTGCTGGATATGCCAGCCGACTTTGAGCCGGATAGTAAGTATAGTTATTCGAATACGAATTACTTGTTGATTCGAAATATTCTTGACAACGTATTGGGTTATAGCCACCTGCAATATATCGAAGAGAGAATATTGCTACCACTCGAACTGAAAAATACTTTTGGTTCGCTTGATGAAGTAGACATAGACGATGTTATGAGTGGCTATGGTGCAGGTCTGGAGCCCGATTTCAAGCATATTGATTTTGGAATGCTGGCTACGGCAGAGGATGTGGGTATATTCCTGAGAGCATTAAACGATGGCTCATTGCTGGATGCTGACGAGCAGGCAATTTATTCCTCAATTTATGAATACGGACACAAAGGCTGGGTACTGGGATACCACAGTATTGCTCGTTACCACGAGGACATTGATACAGTCGTGATTCAGTTTGTGAATACAACCCTTGGAGACACGGAACTGACAACGATTGTTGTTTACAACCGTATTGTCAGGATACTGCGCGGGTGAAGCAAGAGGATAAACAACGGCACTACGAAGTGGCCGCAAACCTTATTGCGGAGCAGAACTTCACCGCG
>BQIY01000392.1 GCA_021604265.1 Nitrospirales bacterium | reverse complement strand
CCATGAGGATGGCTGTCGGCACAACTGCCAGTTGGTCTATTGGGCCCTCTCAGGTGAGTCTGGACAACATCGTGCTCGAATTCGAAGTTTATTCGCCCTCTGACCCTCAGCATCGGCAGACGGGCATTTCCATCCATGCGGGGAGCACCATAGCAGGGGCGCACTTCACGACCTTTGTCCAGCCTCCCTCTTTGACAGTGTTTGGCGGGTTACGGGATGGCGAAACGCTTCCCCTTGCGAAAGTGCTCCAAACCTTCCTGCCTTCAGTGCCCCTCGCACTCCCCAGGAATCTTGTGATCTCAAAATGCTTTCTTCGAGCCGATACAGGCCTTCGACAGATAGAGCTAATCGCAGACTTGACCGGAAAATGGCCCGTCACGCTTGGTGCGGCCTCCGTGACACTCCGGGAATTGGGCTTTCGGCTTGAACTGGACACCCAGTCTCCCAACGAATCGACTGTCGTTCTCAACGGTAGAACGGAAGTCGCCGGTCAGCCAGTCGCTCTTGAAGCAAGTTATTCCCGGACAGGCGGATGGGGATTCGAAACAAGACTCCCGGCAATCACACTTTTAAAGATACTTGCGCCCTTTCTGCCAAAGGTGGTCTTACCCCAAACCCTTTCCACACTGGGGCTGACCAACGCTGTCCTGTCCACACAAATGAAGACCGGGTTCCTCTCGTTACAAACAGGGCTGACCGGGGAGTGGATAATTCCCCTCGGAGACCAAAGGTTAACGATGAAGCAGATGGCGCTCCGCGTAGAAAGGCAGCGGAGCAACGCCCCAGTCTCTGCAGCCTTCTGGGGACAAGCTCATTTGGGAACGCTGATTTTCGACGTACGGTCTGAGCTACTGGCAAAAAACTTCTCATTCACAGGTTCTATCGTGTCGTTAAGTTTGTCCTCAATCTTACGCCGGTTTTTACATGCGGCGAGCCTGCCGGCCGACTTGCCTATCGACATAGAGTTTTCCGATCTGCAGGCCTCAGTGATTCCCAACACTGGAGCCTTCTCATTCAGCGGACAGTCCACTGAAACCTGGACGATCCCGCTTGGCATCGGCCAGCTGACGATTACCGGGTTGAGCCTTCAGGTGGACAGAAGCACGACCGGTACGGACAAGAAACAAGCCGAAACGACCTGTCGTGTTGTGGGGCAGGGCAAACTCACTCTCAGCATCGATGGTTTCTCTGCCAACTTCGCCGGCTCGGTAGAGTTCGTGGCAAGCCCTACACAAGTCGGTTTTACCTTTTATGCAAAGAGCCCCAAAGGCAATACGCTCAAGCTGACGATTCCAACCGGAATTTCGAATATCAAGCCTCAGGCTGTTTTCACGTTTGATGAATTCGCCATCAACCATACTCAAGACGGATGGCAGATCATGGCTGATGCCACGACCCAATTCGCGGGCCTGCCATCATTCCTGACTGTGAAGATTCCCGGGACTACGCTCAGCCTTGTGCCACAAAAGCCTCGCAAATGGACTTTGACCGCAGGCAGAGGGGAAGTCGCATTTTCTACGACACGTCTGTGGGACAATCCGTTGCCTCCCACGCCACTACCCACACTCAAGATCAACGGAAATTCTGTGTCGCTCGGCGTGTTCTGGCTGGATGTTCGTGATTGGAAGATTCGTTTCGGCAACAGATCGGCAACAGAGCCTAAACTTGCCATGCAGGCGACAATACACGTGGCTGTGTCAGACGAGATCAACCGCGTCTTCGGCGTTGGGACGAACGGCCGCCCCTGGTTGAAATTTTTCAAAACCGCCAAGCGGAATCAGAAGAATCCTCTTTCCACCGCGACGGGTCTGCAATTGAGCCTTTCTGAAAAAGGGATCAGCGCTCAACTTCAAGGGTCTCCGATCAATGCCATGCAGCCGGATGAGCAAGGCTTGTATCACATCACCTTGGGGACGAATGGCTTGTTCGGCGAGCTTGGCTGCCCTCTGCCGACGTTTCGCTACAACGGGCTCGGGTGGACGGCGGCCGGAGAATTTCACATTGAAAAACCTTTACAGTTGCCGTTGACTCCACTGAAGGAAGCTCTCACACAAGCAGGCCTGGGCCCTATGGCCAAGCTCATACCCAAGGCCATTCCGTTAGACGATATCGCGTTGGTGGAGAATAATCGGCTCACCTTTGATCCCTGGCTTGCCAAACTCCAGAAACAATCTCCATCCCTTCGCATTCCGCCAGTGGTCATCGACGCGCTCAATAAACTGGTCTCTCTTGGTGATGAGATTCTCGAACGAACCCCCGGCCAACTCAATGAGTATCTTGCATTCGTCATGCCCCAAGACCTCAGCTTTGCGATTGAAGTTGGCGGGGCCGGTGGACTGAAGCTGGACGTAACCACTCGCACGCAGGCCAATCCGAATCCTCAACCTCTTAAATTGTTACTGCCCTTTTCCGGTCCACCCTTTGGCCTACCTGAATTGCTGGGGATTCAATTGACCTCGCTGTCATTCGGCCAAATCCTGAGCGGCTCATTGTTCCTGCTTCAATTGGAAGGCAAATTCGACCGCTTTGACCTATTGGCGCTCGCAGGTTGTCTGACCAGTGGTTATCTTATTGATGGCAAAACGAGTTGCAAAGCCTTTCAATATTCCTACACCATTGATCAGTTACTTGCCGTGCTCCCTGCAGGTTCTCCGGTGCCTGTTCCGCTTTTCTATAAGGAACTTGCCATTTCCTATTTCGGATGGGAAATGCTCAAGGCCGAAAGCCGGTGGTCCTTCCCTCCACCCGATGGCGGGTTGTTTGCCCTGATTGGTCTGTTTTCCCAACTGCTTCCCTTCTTTACCAAACCAACCTACAAGTTAGATCCAGACGCTGCGCCGAAAGGATTCAAACTGCCGTTCATGATCGGGCCAAATTATCTTCAGCTCCCTCCGTATCTCGGAGGATCGGTGCTCGGCACCACGATCGGGCTACCAACGTGGAGTGTATGGAAATCGTTGGCCAACCTGCTCAACGGGTTCAAAACAGGAAGCCCTCAAGATTTCGTCAACGCGCTACCTGTCGAGGCACGGGTCGGTGAGGAGGGAGTCGTTTTTGGTCCGTTCAGTATTGAAGTCGGGTTCGCTGTGACCACTCCAGGCGAATTTTCAGCTGCACTCCTACCGGGTAAGGTACGGACGAAAGCTGGAAAGAAGTTCGGTCAGCGAATTCGTGCCATGGGTACAGGTCCCGACAAGCAAATAACCGCCCTCTTACCCAAACCCATTAAAGGTCCACCGAACCGTGACGGACTTATTATCCTATTAGTGGGCACATTTGAGATTCACAACATCATCACGTTACAGAGCGCTTTTGGATTGGCGGCCATCGACTCAAAAGTGTCCGGCAAGGGGTTTGGCACAGGCGTCCAGTTTACGGGAACGCTTGGCAATTCCTTGACGATGAAGATTGCGGGTGCGATCACGGTCACCTCGACTCTACTCAGTATCAAGGGCAGTACCGGTATTTGGTGGAAGAACCGCCTCATGACCGGTGTCGACCTGCT